>JAGQQP010000246.1 GCA_020426085.1 Planctomycetaceae bacterium
CCAGGCATAAGAATAAGTTTGCCACTCATCCTCTTTCTCTCCTTCGCCTCCCGGAGGAATCGCGCGAGGTGGATTGCGTCGGTCCAACATTCCATGGCGTCGGATCGCTTCAATCAGGTCATCGCGGGCGGACTCAGCGCGGATTTCCGGTGGTTTGAATGATTGAATCAGCAGGTCAACGACCCCGATTTTCTTTTCCAGATCCAGAACGCGCGACTGATACAGGGTCGCTTTCCCTTTGCCCGCCTGTCGTGCCAGATCAGACTGCTTCATGAGTTCAGGCATTTTTTCAATGAAATCATCAAACGAATAACGGAAGCCGGGGCGTTTGGTCAGTTCCAGAGTATCTAATAACTCGGGATTCTCGATCCGAATCACATCATATTCAAAGGCATCACTTGGCTTGGCAATCGTATCAAGGAACCATTTGATCGCGGGTTGTTTATCGCCGTTCTGATCTGTGAATTCCTGTTTGCCTGAGATGATCCGCAGACTGTTGCGGGCCAGGGTATCCACCGGTTTGGTGCGACCTTCATACAGAATCGGCAGTTGTCCGAATTCGTAGAGGTTCATCTCATTGGATTCCGGTTTTGGTACACGGGCTTTGCTCATGAGGTAACCGCCAAAGATCACGACAATCAGAATCGGGACCAGGTAATCCGTGATTTTGGCCTGCACGCGTGCCCGGTTCTGCCAGGCGAGATCGTTTTCTTTACCGGGGGGCAGAAACTCATTGACGGCGGATGGTTCGTTTCGTTGTTTTTCGCGGCGGTTCAAGTATCGCATGAGAGTGATCATGAAATGATACAGCATGCCGACCACCACGATCATGCAGGAAACGTAAGGAATCATCCAGCCGACGTTAGTGACGACGGACAGAGTAGTCATTTCTTTCCCGGTCGTCGGGTCCGCGTGATAGCCGCTCTGGTAAAAGGTTTCGCCACTGTATCGCAGCGGGTTGTTCATCCAGACTTTGATATCCCGGTCAACCTTATTTTCCGGGTCAACCAGTTTGATGTCGGAAGAATAACTCATCACTGTATTAGTACCTGCGTAATCATCCTTGCGGACATCATTGAGTGTGACGGAATACGGTTTGTAATATCGTTTGAATCGCAGATAGAGCTGATAGGGTGTGCCATCTACAACTACCGGCTGTCCGATTTCCTGCAAGGCCATTTCCAGGTCGAGCAGATAGACGCCGAGCGATTCAGACGTTTTTTTGTCGATCACTTTGATATAGGCAGCCGGTGTATCGACCCCACCTCCCATGTCGGTACCGGTGGCACTGCGCATTGGTAACGCGATCCAGTCCATGCCAATTCCGGCTGTCGCGGGATTTTCATTCTCTTTTTTCTCTTCCGGCGTCAGTGAACTTACTTTGCGCAGGGAAGCGTTCGGATAATATTTAACCAGTTCATAGTCGAAAGGGAGTTTCGGGTCAGAGACAACTCCTTCTTTTCTGGCCAGTAGAATCGACTTGGGGATAATGGTGACTTTATCTTCTTTCGGGTCGGTTTCATCGATGATCGCGAGTTCGATCTCGCGGATATCATGTGCGAAATTAGTCGTCTCTCCTTCGGAAATCGTCATCTGGGTTTCGACGGCCATGGTGCCGACGATCAGTTCACTGAGCATCATCAGGCCGACACCAGCATGCAGTAATACGATTCCCGCCCGTTTCTTGAACAGAAAAATACAACCAGACAAGAGCACACAGCCGGCAAAAGTGGCTTTGATCAACTGCCAGAGAATCCGCATGGAAGAATCACTGAACCGCGCCGCCTGTCCTTGAGAAATAAACCAGCCCAGCAGACATCCCAGCAGGATCGTGAATCCCAGGATCAACCCGCGTTCTGCTTTCCGCTGTTTATCCATGTAAAAGAACAGGACACAGCCTGCGAAAGTTGCCAGCCCGACTCCCGCTTCCAGCAGCCACCATAGTGCCTGCCAGCTCAGTAAGGAATATCCCTGGAACCCATCTTTGTTGGCTCCGCTCACAATGACCAGCCACGTGATCAGGGATCCCACGGCGATAATGGTCCAGCCGATGGTTCGCTGGCTTCCTTTTGCCTGAACTTTAAAACGAATCAGGTGGGCAGCGAACAGGTTGATGCCCATCAGGAAGCCGATTAACCAGCCGCCAGGGAAAAGGAAAAACCCGGGAATGTTCTGCTGGTCGAGGTTCGGAAAGAAGGAAGGGGGGAAGAAGATTTTGAATTCAATTTTGGCAATGCCGGTGCGGAAGTATTCGTCGATCACAACCCAGATATCTTTATTCACCTGGGCCAGGGTGCCTGCCAGGATAATAAAGATGGCCATCGCGAACAGCACCACTGTCAGTCGCAGTGAAGCCAGAGGTGTCAGAAACTTCAGAAACGTTTCATTGAAGTTGGCTCCCCCGGAATCGGATCCGAGTGTCGCTGTTTCGTCTGTCTGATCGGAAAGGGTATTGGTCGCCATGGTTTTATCCTGAATTGAAAACTCAAGTAAAAAATTTCGTTGAGTAGAGTCTCGTCAGCTGTTATTCAAACCGAATCGATTGTACGAACTGTTTGAAGCGGTCCTGTTCCTGTTCGGCCAGTTTGACCGGGCCTGTGAATTTCACAAACCAGGCCAGGTTATCCCGGTAGAAGATGGTGCCTAAAATGGCGAGACGAGGTTTCGCATCTTCCGGGCCGATGAGTTTGACATATGTGGCTTCAAGATCGCCGACCTTGAGCTGTTCTGACTGTTGGGGAAGTTCGGCTTCAGTGATGTCTTTCAAACCGACCTGATCCCGCCAGCGATTAATATTCAACAGTAACGGATTGCTCTCTCCGTTCAGGTCGATTACGGTGACTTCACCGGTTTCGTCGCCACTGGTGATGTTGAACGCGGCTTTCCGCATTCCGCCACTCCGACCCGGTTGCCAGCCTGCGGGGGTTTCATATTTGATTGATGCAGCAGCAGCGGGAGGATTCGCCGGACCCGCTGCAGGACCTCCCGGTCCCCCCATCATGCCCGAGGCAAACGGGGCGCGGCTCATCGGGTTGCCAGCCATCATTCCGTTCAGACTGACGACGGAAATCGTCTCATCCCCTGACTTGAGCGTGAACAGCTCGGTGTCGAGTGCCGGCGATTTGTCGGCAGCCGCCTTGATGTCCTCTGCAGAAATGGAATCCAGACCCACCTGTTCGCGCCAGCGATTGATATTAGAGAGTAAGTCTGCTGTCAGATCACCGCCCGCAGGCAGGGGAATCACGGACAACTCAACAGCAGGATCTGTCTCTTTGACTTTAAGCGTCGCAAATCGCATGGAACTGCCTGGTTCCTGAGTCCAGTTTTCGGGCAGCTTCCACTCCGGCTTGTCATTCTTGATGGTGACCGACTTCATAAACTGAATGAAGGTATCAAATTCCGCTTTGACCTGATCCGGCTCTCCGGTCATTTTGAAAAACCAGTTCTGTGGACTGCCGGGCACGATGGCTGCCAGCATTCGCGTTGGTTTTGCGGGAGCAGCCGTCATATCGGGCAGAGCAGAATGCTGAGAAGCGGATCCCTTGGGAACCGTGTAGGAACTGATTTCATCCTGCTTGCGGCAGCCTGCTGACAGGGAGAGAAACGCGATCAGGGTTACGAGGCATATCTGTTTCATGTGTCTCAATCGAATGGATGGTTTTTATCTGTGGTTTATTCAGGAGCGGCTGAACCGGAAATCGATTACTCAGCCGGGAATCAATTCAGCAAAGCCTGACTTTGGGTATTACGGATACTAATAGAGTCACAGAAAGAGATTCTGTAAAAATGTTCAAGGTGGGTGGATTTAGAAAGAAGGTCTTTCTGCAGGGGTTAAGTCGTTTAACAGTTGTGGCTTAAGGTTCGTGAAACCCGCCTGTTTTGAATCTCATGTATCAGGGACGGGTAACTACTCTATTATAGTTGTCCTGGAACAGAAAAGTACACAACCAGTTCTGACTCACTCCTGAAAACGTCTGTATTCGCTCGCATCCAGCAACACAATCGGTCGGTAGAAAGGGCCTCGAAAAAAACGCGAAAATTCCGGTAAATATTACAATGCCTTGCAAAAAAGGCACAAAAAAGTTTTCTCTGAGAGCCAATTGTAAAAGCTTCCAGAGAAAATTCTATTTACAAGGATTTCTCTTTAATGTATTTACGCATTCCCGCGAATTTTTCGCGAAATAATTTAACTTTCTGGTACACCAGATGCGTGAACTATTAACTGACCCGTCATAAATGGGACTCTGCTCCCGTTTCTAATTGATACAAGTACACAGGTACGGAACCGACAATTCAAGTGATTCAGAGCAGTTGGTCAGGAAGACCGGGCTCGATTCCCCATTAAACGACTAAACGACCCAGACAGCCAGCAGTCTGCTGGTTAAAACCGTTAGGCATGGAAGCCGCATCGTGAAGCTATTTTCACAGACATCGCCTGTTGATACCTTCAATCAGGCTGTGATTATTCAAACTGTCGAATCTCTTCAGATTTCAAGAGGGTTCCCGCAGTTTTCCGCTCACTCTGCTTCTCTGCTGTCGGCGACCATTCCGGTTGCCTGCTCTCAGCCTTTATCACACTCTGATACCTGGCGTGAGCAAAGAGAGAATACCCCTTTATCTGAATTTAAAACGCCCTGCGCGTTGAAACCAACCTTTTTGAGGAGTTGGTAGATGAGGTTTTTTACGACAGCCTTTCTTACAGTTGTAGCACTTTCCGGATCAGCACAGGCCGCGGCACCAAAGGGAGTACTGCTTGACTTCACCGCGACCTGGTGCGGTCCCTGTCAGAAGATGAGTCCGTTGATTTCACGTTTAAAGCGTGAAGGTTATCCCATCAAAAAAGTAGACGTCGATCAGGAACCCGATCTGGCGAAACGTTTTAATGTGACCAGTATTCCGGCGTTTGTGCTGGTGGTGGAAGGCAGAGAGGTCGCCCGTTCGGTGGGATCAACAACCGAGAGCAACCTGCGAAGAATGCTGGCCCGCATCCCCAGTGCAGAACCCGAACAGCCTGCTCGTGAGAACCCCGTGATCTTCGCTGCCAATGAGAGCCGCGTCAGCCAGCCTGCAGAGCCCCCCATTCAACTGACACAGAACGAAACAAAACCGGAAAAGAAATCACGAGGCTTCAATCTTCCTTTCTTTGGTAAATCCAAAGAAGAAGAGTCGGTTCCCGTCGAAGAACCTGTGATCCGCGCCCAGTTTGGCGACTCCGCCAGTGATCCTCTTGCAGATGCGGCACCACAGAAGGAAATCATCAACTGGCGGGCCAGTACGGTTCGTATTCGTGTGAAAGACAAAAAAGGGATGGACCTGGGATCAGGAACTGTCATCCACAGTGCCATCGGTCGCACTTTGATTATGACCTGCAGCCACATCTTCAGTGAACTGAAAAGTGATTCGGTCATCGAAGTAGATGTCTTCCAGGGAGAAAAATTTGATACCTACGTGGGAACTCTGGTTCGCTACAACATGCAGGCTGATGTAGGGCTGATTTCCATTCCTACCTCAGGCGTGGTTCCCGCTGCGAAAGTAGCCGGGATCGAAGCGGAAGTCAAAGCCGGCGATGTCGTCGCCAGCATCGGATGTAACGGCGGTGCCCTTCCTACTCTGGAAAAAATTCAGGTCACCGAACTAAACCGTTTCCTCGGTCCCGACAACATTGAATGCACGGGCATGCCAGTGCAGGGGCGCTCCGGTGGCGGACTGTTTGATCGTTCCGGTCGTCTGGTCGGCGTCTGTTTCGCTGTCGAAAAAGACGAAAAGCGTGGTCTGTATGTCGGTCTGCCCATGATTCATAAACTGCTCGATGAAGCCCAGCTGACAGCCATCTACAAGGAACCGGCAGTCGCTGAAACGGTTCCGGAAGTCAAACTGGCCATGAGCGAAGGACCACAGGAAATGGCACCAGCTTCGAATCAGGCAATCCTCGATGAATTTCTGGAACGAGCCATGCCCACCGGTCAACCGGTTGCCTCTGGTACCACCGGAAACCCCGATCTGCATCAGCTGCAGGATGCCCTGGATCAGGCCGGTGAAGCGGAAGTCGTCTGTATTATCCGTCCTCTGAATAAACCACAGTCGGCAAGCCGGGTGGTAATCATCAACAAAGCCAGCTCGAAGTTTGTCTCTTACCTGTCAGGTGAAGTCGATAATCAGCCTATGCCGACTTCGGCACGTTTTCAACCAGCAGAAAAACTGACCCAGACAGAGCAACCAGCGCGAAATCAGCTGGATGATCGAATGACCCGCAGCCTGCCTCGTAATTCGCGCGTCAATCGGGTGCAGAGTACTCCTCAACCCGAAGTCACGGGTTTTCGTACACCTTCTTCCTTCACTCAGACCGCTAATAAAACAACAGTCTCCCGCGAAGAGCGTCAGGGTAAAATCCAGGAAGTCGAACAGCAGCTGCGACGCTATCGTCGTTCTGCTGAGTCACGTCAAT
>JAGQQP010000247.1 GCA_020426085.1 Planctomycetaceae bacterium
CGTTGTCAGAGGCGGTTTCATAAATACATAAGGGAAAGTTTTCTGTCGTTCTTCCGCTTTACCTCCCCCTTCTTCAATATGCTTGGAATAGTTGCCGGCTAACAGCAATAGCTTGGAAGGTTCGGGAACGGGAACCAGCAACTGTACCTCATCGGTCTGAATCGAAATGGGAAACAGTTCTTCATCCATGGACTGCTTGAGCTGGGTTTCGACGGCCAGGATCAATTCCCGTTGCGCACCACCAGGCAGAAATGGAAGCAGTCCCTCTGATTCATCCAGAAGAACTCCTGCCAGCTCCGCGGCAGCCGCGAAGGGGATGATGGTATCTTCCGAGTAGAAACCACAGCAGATTTGATTTTCAAATTGATAGCGACAAAGTCTCATACTGTCAGAACTCCTGAACGGTGAAATCAAGTGGGAGGCAGCTTCCGGTTCAGCGAAGATCGCCTGGCCCGATGCCATCAGGTTCGGCACACGTTCTCCTATCCTAGCGAAAAGAAGATGACAGACCAATTCTCAGCAGCAGTTAAGAGAGCTGCTTTTGGAATCTCTTCAGACTGATTCCAATAATCGCGATGCAGCAGAGACTGAGTCCAAAGACATAAGGCAGCAGATCAGTCAGGTCAGCACCTCGCAGCACAATTCCTCTGAGAATCTCCAGGAAGTAAGTTACCGGAATCATAAATGTCACCAGATAAATGGGGAGAGGCATCTGAGATCGAGGGAACATGAAGCCCGACAGCAGAACAGAGGGAAGCATGATCAGAAAGGCAAACTGAATCGCCTGCAGCTGAGTTCTGGCGATTGTGGAGACCAGCATGCCCAGCCCCAGGCCGCAAATCAGAAACAATAGCGCGAGCATCAGGAGTTCCCAGAGGTTACCGTGAATGGGGACGCCAAAGAAAAAGACCATTAAAGTGAGCACAATCAGCGTTTCAATGAATCCAATCAAGGCGTAAGGTGCCAGCTTTCCCAGCAGCAGTCCGGATTTACTGACCGGGGTCACAAACAGTTGTTCGAGTGTTCCCAGTTCCCGCTCGCGGACAATGGCAAACGAAGTCAGAAACAGCGTCACCAGCTGCAGAATAATTCCGACCAGACCGGGAACAAAGAAATGCGAGCTGTCCAGATCTGGATTATATAACAGTCGTGGCCTGATCTCGATGGGTAGCGCCGCCTGTCCGTCAGCGTCGCGGGCCGGTACGACATTCAGGTTCTCTGCAAAACTTTTTGTCATGCTGGTCGAGAGATTGAACCCCAGCAGATTCGAAGCATTCAGTGCCGTCGTTGCGACCTGGGAATCACTTCCGTCAATCAGCACCTGGACCGAGACCTGTTCCCCTTTTAACAGGCGGTCAGAGTAATCGGGGGGGATCGTTACACCGACTTTGGCTCGCCCGGACTCGAAGGCATTGCGAAAATCTTCGTGGTTAAAGACGCGGTCGACAATCTGAAAAGTGCGCGTATTCGCAAACGCATCCTGAAGTTCGCGGGAACTGGCGCGACCGTCCAGATTGAAGATTACTGTTGGGATGTTTTCGATCTGGGTGTCGATGGCAAATCCAAATATGAGTGTCTGCAGAACGGGAACGGCGAAGACAAACAGCAATGTCGAGGGCTCCCGGCGAACATGCGAAAACTCCTTAACCAGAATCGCCCAGAACCCTGCCAATATTCCCGGCGTCATCGGTTCCGCAGCAGGACGTTTAACAGGTTGTTTCTGCTCTGGCAAAGATTCCTGCTTCGCGCGATCCGGAGGTTCCGTTTCGACCTCAGGTTGTTGCTGACTCGCTGTCACGGTCGTGGGAACACTGGCACCCTGATGATTCAGTTCTTCTGCCCGGCTCAAGGTGACAAACACATCTTCCAGGGAAGGTGTGATGTGCCTGACCTGTACTGTATCTGGATTGTCTGTCACCTGACTGATGAAATCCTGTTCGGACAGACTCTGATCGGCGAGCACATGAATCGTCTGACCGAACAAAGTTGCATCTCTCACTCCCGGCATTTCACGAAACGTAGAGAGCAGCGTGGCAGGATTTTCTGTTTCAATTTCCCAGCGGGCTGTTCCTTCCGGGGTCACGGTCGGTAATTGTTTGAGTTCATTCGGTTTACCACAGACGATCAGTTGTGAGTTATAAATATACCCCACATCGCTGCAGCGTTCTGCTTCATCCATATAGTGGGTCGTGACAAATAGTGTCACCCCCTGCCCGGCGAGCTGGAACAGCAGATCCCAGAGATCGCGACGGGCCACCGGGTCGATTCCAGCCGTCGGTTCATCCAGAAATACGACCTGCGGTTCGTGAATCAACGCACACCCCAGTGCCAGCCGCTGCTTCCAGCCCCCCGACAGGTTTCCGGCCAGCTGATCCAGCCGATCCTGCAATGAAGTCAGCTCGATGATTTCCTGAAAGCGCTGTTCCAGTTTTTCAGGACTGAGACCATAGATGCGTCCATAAAATTCAATGTTTTCCCGCACGCTCAGATCTGCATACAGACTGAAGCTCTGTGACATATAGCCGATGTGTCGCTTGATCAATTCAGCGTCTTCGGCCACATCATATCCCAGAACCTGCGCCGACCCGCCCGTTGGCTCCAGCACACCGCACAGCATGCGGATAATCGTCGATTTTCCACTGCCGTTGGGCCCCAGTAAACCGAAGATGGCACCGCGTTGAACAGTAAAGCTGACCTGATCGACGGCTTTCAAAGAGCCGAAATCGCGCGACAGCTGATTCACTTCAATGACTGTGGTCATGCAATCTATTCCTTCCCATGCAGCCAGACATCGGCGGCCATCCCGGGACGGAGCAGTTTGTCTTTATCTTTGATACGGACTTTGATGCGAAATACCTGTTTGGAACGTTCTTCGGGGGTCTGCACATTACGGGGTACAAACTCTGCCTGGCGGGACACAAAGCTGACGCGTCCTTTGAAGATTTTGTGGGGATAGCTGTCGATCGTGACATCGACCTCCTGATCGACTTTGATATCCAGATGATTTTCCGGTACATAACAGCGTACCCACAGTTCATTCCAGTCCAGGATCGAAACCACGGGGACGTTGCTGCCCACCAGGTCACCGGGTTGCAGGGTGACTGCTTCAATGGTTCCATCCAGCGGTGCGAATATTTTCAGTTCTTTGATCTGATCTTCAATCGTCTGCAGGAATGCTTCTGCTTTTCTGACACTGGCAGCCGCCTGCTCAATGTCTTCCTTGCGACTTCCGTTTTTCAACAGCTGCCAGGCTGCTTCCGCCTGCTTTAACTGTGCCCGGGCCTCATCAATCTCTTCTTTTCGCGTTCCTTCTTTCAGGAGATCCAGAGTTTTCTGTTTGACTTCTTTTTTAGATGCAGCAACCTGCATCTCGGTATTGGCAGTATCCAGTTCATCTGCAGAAGCTGATTTCTGACCGAAGAGCGTTTCCACGCGCATCTGCTTGGCCTTTGCCAGCCGATACTCCGAATCTGCCAGATGCAGTTCAGCGACAGCCGAGTCAATTTCCTGCTGTCGAGGCCCATTGATCAGCAGTGTCAGGTGAGCCTTAAGTTGATCAACCTTAGCGGCGGCTTCCTCGATTTCTTCAGGTCGGAAACCGGCCACCAGTTCTTCATGCTTCGCTGTGACTTCTGCCAGCCCTGCGATTGCTTCGGTACGTCGTTCGAGTAAGTCGTAGGGCTCCAGTTCAATCAGCAGGTCGCCTCGAGAGACGGACTGCCCCTCTTCGATCAGCACCTGTTTCACACGCCCTCCGACACGTGACCCGGGTCTGATATCGTCGGCTTCGATGAAACCGGAAACCCGCAGGGGAATATGACGATTCTGGCTGAACACGAGTGCCACGATCAACGCCGCACCGACAACAAGCAATCCTGCTATTTTCTTCAAGTGGGTTACCTCATGTTGCGTAAGCAAATCGCTTCAGGGTATCTAAACACATTCGGGTGTTCCCGTTGATACCTGATTTGAAATAATCAATGTGCATCTTACTCGAAACCACAGGTAGACAGTAGTAATCCTGCCTGCTCACACAGCTAGCTGCCGGAAAAGTGGTCCAGAATCTGTCAGGACTTACCTGCCCGCGAACCATTCAAAATTCAATACGGTACTCAGGGGACGAATGCTCGAGTTTTCTGTTGAATCAGATTGCACAAGAATCGGGCATATACCCGGCCGGCCTGCGGGAGTTTGATGATTCAAAAAATAATATACCGTGAATATAGGTTATCGCAAATAGCTTTATCTTGTTATCGGGTCTTAAGATAAGCAGCTTTCTCCTGCTGTGAGGCATTCCGCAGAATCGGTTTGGCACGTGATTCGCTTTTCCGTATTTCACAATAATCATTAAACAGAAACATTCTCTTAAACAAGGGCCCTTATAACTCCGGGCGTTCAAAGAATGTGCTCGAAACTGTTTGATGAGCATATTGCCAACCTGTTTTAAAAGGAGAGATGGTGTCCCACTTACCATCTAAAAGAAGAGGAATGAGAAGAGGATTTACACTAATCGAATTAATGGTAGCGATTGCAACGATCGCTGTACTGATCGCATTACTCTTACCAGAGATCCAGAAGGCCAAGGATGCCTCACTGAAAGCAAGCCAGAAAGACGGCCCCTACTGGGTTTACCGCGAATATGAATACGCGGGTGGCCCTGTCATCTCGGAAATTTCCGGAACATATAAGCATTCACTTCAGGAAATCCTGGACATGTATGCAATCAATCTGAAAAAACAGCAGAAACAGAATGAGTTGGAACTCGAGCAGATTGCACAACTGGAACAGACAGGGGACGAAGATGCTGTTACCGCTGCCATCGCCCTGAAACCGATTGATACCGAAGAACCTAAACCACACTATGCCCCAAGCTGGTACACCAGTCATACCGAATTTGGAGATCAGGAACTCTCCAAAAAAGAGAAAATTGAGAAAACCAAACGGGCACTGAAAAACTTTAAATTTGATCTGACTCAGAATACTGCTTCTCTGGTTGCACGCCGGAACCTGGCTGACGCAATCGAACAGTTACAGAACGATCTGAAACAACTGGAATCACAGGACTAAACAGGACTTCGATTCAGCTGACTACTTTAAAAACGACTCTCCAGCAAAACAGGTGGGGCTTGATACGGTTATCAGGTTTCACCTGTTTTTTCTTTTTTCGTGTTCCACAAACGTACTTTTCCAGCTGTTTTTGTAGATATTTCAAACTTTTAAAAAGCAATCAATTTTAGTAATGTTGCTCTTGGCAGAAAAAAGAAGACGCATTATAAATCCGCCTCTGTCAACTTCCGAATGAGTAAAACTCTCTCACTTCACTTTACTCATCCCCAAGCACGACAGGATATGCAGTCGCATATCATATCTCAAAAAACCTACCATCCCATTCAAAACAGATTTTATGCCATTCATCTTTCCTTGAATCAGCTTGGCTTTTCAAGGGTGTGTGATGATTCAGTTATTGACTGATGTATCAAGCAACAGTTCAACACTGCAATCACGCTCCCGGGAAACGTGATTCTATTCAGAGATCGATAAAGGAGCACTCAAGATGCCCATACTTGTACGGGTATGCCTGCTTACCGCAGTTAGTTTATTTACGATTTCACAATCAGCCTGTCAGCGTGGACCGAACGCCCAGTTGCGTCAGAGCATGTACCGCTCGCAACAGCTGTATGATCAGAACTCCGAACTGGCCATGCAACGTGATCAGTTCCAGCAGTCTGCCAACGCGCTGCAGCATGAACGCGATCAACTGGCTATGCGGGCTCAGTCACTGGAATCCAACCTGAATATCGCCAATAAGCGGCTCGATAACCTGAACGCAGAACGTTCAGAAATGCAGCAACGCTACGTCAGCCTGATGAAAAAGGCCAAGGGACAACCCAGTCCTCTGGATGGCGAAGCGACCCGTCGCTTTCAGGAACTGGCAGACAAATATCCCGATTTCGAATTTGATCCGCATACTGGCGTCAGCAAATTTCACTCAGACATTCTGTTTGCGTCCGGTAGTGATAATCTGAAACCAGCAGCTCAGGAGATTCTGAACCAGTTTGCCGCCATTATGAATGACGGGAATGCCAAACGATTGAATGTTCTGGTTGTGGGTCACACAGACGATAAACCCATTTCGAAAGCCAGTACACAGCGACAGCACCGCACCAACTGGCATCTGTCAACCAACCGGGCCAACTCAGTTGTCCTTACACTCTCCAAATTCGGTGTGAAGCAGGAACGAATGGGAGCCGCCGGTTACAGTATGTTCCAGCCTGTTGTGCCTAACCAGAACGATTCGGCTCGACAGAAAAACCGTCGCGTGGAAATCTTTGTGCTCGCACCTGATGCCGTCGTCGCTGGCTGGGATCCTAATCCCACATTGTTGAATTAAAATTCAGCCCAGCCACTCATACATTAAACAG
>JAGQQP010000248.1 GCA_020426085.1 Planctomycetaceae bacterium
AACAGTAAAGACCTGTGTTCCAGAGAAGAAAAACAGGCCGGAGGTTCGGGGCGACTATAAAAAAAGCAGGCATGGCTCACAACAGCCATGCCTGCTCAAGGGGAGAACTCACTAAACTGGTCCTGTCAAACCGGACCAGCAGAGCCTGCATTTATAGCAACGTTAAATTTTCGAAAACCAGATTCTGAGCCCCAAACTCAGCACGAGTCTCTGAAACCGGGTTAAATCCCCGGGATCTCCACCCGTTCCACCTGAGTAATCCGTCTCAGTTTTTTCAGAGCCCGTGACTCCAACTGCCGGATCCGTTCTTTGGTCACGCCGAAACGGTCCCCGACCTGTTCAAGTGTCTGGGGCTCGTTACGGGCATTCAAACCGTATCGATAGATCAGAATATCCTTCTCACGACCATCCAGCTGATCCAGAATGCTCATAATCACAGCATGCTGTTTCTGGTTAATCAGCTCTTCACGATACTGACTTTCCCGTTCATCGGTCGACTGGAAGAACAACTCTTCATTCCCCGTCCGGAATCGATCCAGCACTTTGTATTCTGCTGGAATGGAACGGGCGTAGTTCTTCATGATCGCCCAGCTGGCATAAGTCGAGAACTTATTCCCTTTGGTATAATCAAATTTTTCAATCGCAC
This sequence comes from Planctomycetaceae bacterium, assembly GCA_020426085.1. Classification (GTDB taxonomy): domain Bacteria; phylum Planctomycetota; class Planctomycetia; order Planctomycetales; family Planctomycetaceae; genus Gimesia. Next base: position 647 of record JAGQQP010000248.1, read on the forward strand.
GGATCAGCGACATGTTGCCGTCGCTCACCATTTCGAAGAAGTTGCCTCCCGGACGAATGTGGCGTTTCGCGATCGAAACCACCAGACGCAGGTTACTGCGGATCAGGAAGTTTTTCACGTCCGTGCTCTCGTCGAGCAGCTTCTCAATCTGATCCATATCCCGGGCCTTGGGACGATTCGGGTCCAGTTGCTCCTGGATCTGAAACGCCTTGTACTTCAGGAAGTTCAGTTTTCGGAAGTAATATGCTTCTTCTTCCCGTGTTAACAGCGGGATGGAATACAGACTTGCCAGATAAGGAGGCAGCCCAGGCGGTGTGCGAACCTTCTCGCCAGCTTTATCAACTTCCGGAGGTGGCCCCAGAATGACTTTGTCAGCGTCAGCCTGCTCGAATTCATCACTGTGCATGTAGTCGATGGTCTGAGCATGCAGCCGGGCAGCACGTGCTTCGGAAATAATACGATAGATGCTGGCTTTGGTTCGACAGTATCGTCGTGCCAGTTTCTCTACAGGGATTCCCCGCCGAAACGTGTTGTAGATATCACGCTTCTGCTGATCAGTAATTTTCTCTGGAGCGTTAGGAAAGATTGCCAACTCAGGGTTCTCCCGATCAAAGTTTTTTAACGTGTAACGAATCGTCTCCGGAGAGCGATTCATATGCCTGGCAATGCGGCGACTGATCTCGGCAGGGCACCCGCCATACCGGGCCAGACGTCGTGCACGACGCAGGATCTCTTCACGGTCTTCATCACTTAACTGACTGAAATTCATGCTGCGGGCAATGTGTCCACGGTTCTTCTGCAGAAAGCGATCGACGGATGATTTCAGAAAACCAACACGCTTGCGACCGTTAAACCGGAACCGGCGACTCACCAGACCTTTGTCTCTCCAGCGATCAACGGTTTTGGTTGAGATGTTGAATTTCTTACTCAAGTCCTGCACCGTGAGAACTTCTTCTGAAACATCCTCAACTTCTATTTCTGCGCTGTCGGACAGGTCTTCAATGAAACAACGCACGTCATGCAGTACGTCAGCCCCCGAAACAACCAGATCCGGATATAACTCAGAACGGTATGTCGTAATCTGTCGACAAAGTTCCGGATAAGAATATTCCTGATCCTGTTCGATCTCTGACAGTAGTTCTTCTGCCCGCGTGATCTGAGCCAGCTTGACTTCATGAGGAGCATATTTAACCTGCTGCTCGGCCAGCTGCTTGATTGCCGGATTGTTGTATTTTGAACTGATCATGATTCCCCACCCTCTTTTTATGACTGTTCCCGGTGACCATCGTGTCCTTCACGTCATTCATCTCCAGGCTCTGCCACTTACTACGTAATAAGAGACGAATCTGAGAAGAAAAAGTTCACACGTAAAATAATTTTAGCCAAACAAATGAAGATTGCAGCAAAAGATTCAGGACACTCCGGAAACGCCCACTTCTAAATCAACCTAATCCATTTATTACAAACACCTTATGAACCACTATGGCAATTTGACGGCAGAGCGATCTGGATCGCTTTTTCTGCTATTCCTGCATGAAAATCCTGGTGAGTTTGATCTTAAAATCAACAAAATGTGTGAAATATCTCACATTTGCCATTCGACACACCCTGCCAAAGCAAGTGCACAAACACTTCGATCCGCAGTCAATACTAAAGTACACTTGTTCGTATATTCAGACACTCTGGAGCCATCGACTAATAGACGCCTGGATCTTGTTGTAAAAATATCTTGTAACAGCCTGATCCGAATGCATCAAAATCTATTTACCTTCAATCACAACGCTGTAACATAAAGTAAGGACTTGCAGTTTGTTGACATTCCTTTGAACTCAACACTGAAAGTTCCTGCTCTCTGATATACGCTGAATTCTCCGGTTGTATTTGATGAAACAGTATTCAGATCGTCGCATTCCCTATCTCAAACAGGTTTCTCCATGTTGAAGCGTCGCTCCTCTTCTCAATGGATCATTCTGGTTGCCCTGATTTGCCTGATTATTTCAGTCTCTTCTTCGGCGGCACCGAAAAAAAATGCTGCCCCCAAAACACCTCCGTTGAATTTACCCCCCTTAAAAACCCAGGAGCAGAAAATGCAACTGCTGGGTTACATCAGGCAGACCATGCCTACACGTCGTATCGCGCAGCGAATCACGTTCAGTTCAGCCGACCTGGATCAGGCACTGGAACAGGAACTCGGGCCTGCCGCACAATCGCTGGCGCAAACGATTGATGACGAGACCTTCATCAGAAGAGCTTCACTGGATCTAACCGGGCAACTCCCTGAACCAGACAAAATTGAAGCATTCCTCAAAGACCAGAGCACCGGCAAACGCAGTGCACTCATCGATGAATTACTGGAATCACCGGCCTACGGTCGCAAGTGGGCACGCTACTGGACCTCAGTCATTTTTTATGAAAGCGAAGCAAATAAAAGGCGCGTCGATCCACAGGCACTGGAGGACTGGCTGGCAGAACAGTTCAATAAAGGTGCCCCCTGGGATTACATCACGGTCATGCTGATCTCGGCGACTCCCGAGCGAAATAAAGCGAAGCGCGATGACTACGGTCAGGACTTTGGTCCCAATAATTTTGTGCTCGCCTGTGAAAACAAATCGACCGAGCTCGCTTCCCAGACGGCACGTATTTTCATGGGCATCAGCATCAAATGTGCGGAATGCCACGACCACCCCTTCGATAACTGGAAACGGGAACAGTTTCACGAACTGGCTGCCTTTTTTCATCCCTACACCTACAAAATGCCCGACCAGACTGACCCCAAAGTACAGACTGTGGTTCAGCCCCGCTTTTTACTGGGTGAAAAGCCACATGAAAAAATGAAGGCGGACGCACGTCGGGTCTCCATAGCAGCGTTCCTGGCCTACAATCCTAAAAATTACTGGTTCGCCCGCGCTTATGTGAACCGCATCTGGAGCGAACTCATCGGCGACGGTTTCTATGATGTGGATAGCCTGGGCCCCGACAGTGAAGTCGTTCACAAACCGGTCGTGAATCGCATCGCTGCCAACTTCCGCTATAAAGACTTCGATCCTAAATGGGTTTTTCGACTGATCATGAATTCCCGGATCTATCAACGTGAGATCCGTACCAGCAATTCCGATTCGGAACTGTTTACCGCAGTCAGACCCTCACGTCTGCGCCCCGATGTGATCGCCGATTCCGTTGAAAACCTGATTGGAGAAGACCCCTCTGTCCGCAAGGAAATCATGCAGGCCTTTGACATGAACCCCTCACTCCCACAGGATGCGTTAGAAGGTTCCATTCAACAGGCACTCCTGATGATGAATAACCAGGAACTGCAGACCAGGCTCTCACAAAGCGAACTGAAAGAACAACTGGTCAAGATCTCTTCCGATACGGAACTGGTTCAGTCGCTGTATCTGAAAGTCCTGGCCCGACATGCTACGCCGTCAGAACTGGAGCGCAATCTCAGCTATCTGCGAGAGTCAGAAAAACGCGAAGAAGCGGTTGATGATCTGCTCTGGGTTCTGCTCAATTCCACTGAATTTCGCACAAAACGCTAACGGTATCCTTACACGGGAACAATCAAATGCAGACAGATGCGCTCTTACACCTTAATCTGAATCGACGCGGCAGATTGTCGCGCAGAAACTTCCTGCAGTCAGCCGCACTGGGAATCGGCGGCTCTGCACTGCTCTCCCAGTTTCGCCTGCATGCAGAGGACCTGAAAAAAGAGGGACGCTCCTGCATCCTGCTCTGGCTGGCCGGCGCTCCAAGTCAGATGGAAACCTGGGATCCGAAACCAGGTACACCCAATGGCGGTGAAACGAAAAAAATTCAGACGCAGGCTCCCGGAGTCGAAATCGCACATTACTGGCCTAAAATCGCTGCGACGATGAATGAGATCGCTGTCATTCGTGCCATGACCGGCAAAGAAGCCGCCCACGAGCGAGGCACCTACCATCTGCATACCGGACATCGCATGCTGGGCATCGAAAAGTTCCCGCACTTTGGTTCGGTCGTGGCCCGCGAGCTGGGCGACCCGCAATCCGATATTCCGAACTTTGTCAGCATCGGTCAGACCCTGAGTTCCGGTTTTCTGGGAGTTCAGGTCGCTCCGTTCATTATCGACCGGCCAGGTCAGTTGCCGGACAACGTGGTCAACAGCACTTCTGATTTACGTCAACGGAGAAGGCTTGCTCTACTCAGTCAGCAGGAACATGAGTTCGCACAGGCAGGAGCAGCCGAACTGGTGAAAGAACAGAGCGAACTCTATCAGAAAGCCAACCTGATGATGACCTCGCCGCGACTGAAGGCGTTTCAGTTCGACGATGAACCGGCTGCGATGCAGGAAGCATATGGAAAAACACAAACCGGACAGGGACTGCTGGTGGCACGCAGACTGGTTGAAGCCGGAGTCCCGTTTGTGGAAGTCCGCTGCAACGGCTGGGACATGCACAGTAGCGTTTTCAGCAGCATGGAACGCCGCGCCCCCGAAGTCGATCAGGGTCTGTCTCAACTCCTGCTGGACCTGAAACAACGGGGACTGCTGGAAAAAACGCTGGTGCTCTGCATGGGGCGAATTCGGACGCACTCCCAAAATCAATGCCAACTCCGGTCGCGATCACTGGCCTCGTGTCTCGACAGCGCTGGTTGCTGGTGGCGGCATGAAGACCGGGAAGATCATCGGCTCAACCAACCGACTCGGCGAATATGCGGAAGACCGCCCGGTTCATTTCCAGGAAGTCTTTGCGACCCTCTATCACAACCTGGGCATTGATGTTGAAACCAGCACGGTTACCGACCTGCAGGGACGCCCCCGTTATCTGGTCGATACGAACCAGTACAAAGTCATGCCCGAACTGGTCTGAGCGAGACTTCCACAGTCTCATTGCAAATCTCGCCTTGATCAAGGAATGCGATCCGGCTGTCCCAGTATGAGGGCGTGACTTATGGCGTTGAGTCCTGCGCAGAACCGGTTGTTAAATATTGCAGCGTTGATTTTCGCTGCACTCGGACTTGCCTGGGTTGTTTACATACAAGCGATTAGAGGAATGACCAGTGGCCCCGATTTTATTCAGGCGGTCAAATCCGGGGAAATCACAGCAGACTCTGTGACTTCCATTGAAGTGGTTGAGCCTCCTCCAGGATACTCTGCGTTTACAGCCAGTGAATATGAACGCTTAACACGCCTGGCAACGATCACAGACCAAACAGCAATCAACGATCTCCTGACAGCGTTGCTGGGTGCCAGGCCCGGGCAGTATTCTCAAAATCATCCGTCCTTACAGTACCACGTGTATTTGAAGGTCAACTGTCAGGAAGACTTCTTCTGGCTGGACGTTGAGGAGCATCAGGATGCAAAAAGTGCGGTGCTGACAGTGGAAGCCAACAATCGGAACGCGCTCAATCCCAATGGTGCCACTCTGTATTACCTGCAAAACTATGCTGAAGTTCTCGGCTTGCTGCAGCAGAAAGAAAAGTGACATCCAGCGACAAAAAAAATTCGCGGTACTTGTCTCTGAAAATTCAGTCTCTTACACTTTCAACTCACAGTGATCACCAGATTGTAATTACAAACTCATGCTTTGCCATGCAAATAAGCTTGCAGGATTGACGATGCCCGATAAATCAATGCCCGAGATAGTAGAAACCATCATCCGAGACCGCAAAACAGAAAAGGTTATGTGTGATATTGAAGCACATCAGGCTGTTCCCGCTGATATCGCGGAACGTAATCGCAAGATCGT
>JAGQQP010000249.1 GCA_020426085.1 Planctomycetaceae bacterium
TGTTCTGGGAAAAGAAACTGTAACCTGCAGTGATTCTGTTTGAATGAAGAACGTCTGATATGAAATACGATGTCGTCGGTCTGGGAACGGTAGTCGTAGACCATCTGGTACTGCTGTCGCATCATCCGGCCCAGGATGCCAAAACCAATATTATCAGTGACGCCTTTCAGATCGGCGGTCCGGTGCCGACTGCCGAGGTGATGTTGAGTCGGCTGGGAAATCGGTGTGCGTTGCTCGGCAGCTGGGGTGACGACCAGTATGGTTCACTGATCGCAGAAGTCCTGACTGCAGAAAATCTGGATCTCTCGGGCAGTCGTCTTTTGCCGGGCACCCGTTCCGGTTATTCGCAGATCTGGATTGATGAGGGTGCCGGCACGCGCACGATTGCCTGCTATCGCCCGGAAATCTGTCTGCAGCCCGCTGATATTGATGAAACGATTCTCAAACAGTCACGGGCTCTTCACCTGGATGGCTGGCCTCAAGAGACCTGCCTGCACGCGGCACAGATTGCGCAGCAGGCTGGAGTCAAAGTCTGCCTGGATGCAGGTTCGCTGAAACCGGGAACGGAAATGTTGATCCCTTATCTCAATGTGCTGAACTGCCCACGTCGTTTTATCTCCGAATATCTCGACACGGACGACATCCTGGCGGCCGGACCGGCGCTGCTGCGCGAAGGACCGGAGTTCGTCACCATTACGGATGGCATCAATGGTGCCTGGCTGTTTACGGAATCGGTCTGTCTGCACTGCGAAGCGCTGCCTGTCCAGGCGATCGATACGACCGGCGCAGGGGACGTCTTTTCCGGTGCGCTGCTGCATGGCATTCTGGAAGACTGGCCCGTCGAACGGATTCTGAAATTCGCCTGTATCACCGCGTCGCTGAAGTGCGCGCGTCTGGGAAATCGCGCGGCTTTACCGACGCTGGCTGAAATTGAAGCAGTGCTCCAGACTAAGGAGCCGCGTCTTTCACGATTGGATTAATGAGCGTTCCAATCCCGCTGATCTCGATGGAAACGATATCGCGATCTTCCAGTGTGAATTCATCGGGGGGCACAATTCCGGTTCCTGTCAGCAGGAACACGCCACTGGGAAAATCGTTCTCTTTCCCCAGCCAGCCGATCAGGTCTTCCAGTCCGCGTGCCATCTCTGCGATTGTGGTGTCGCCACGGAAGACTTCTGCGCCTCCCCGTTCAATCGTCAGGATGATCTGCGTTGCTTCCCGATTCAGAGGCTGCTCGTGCAGCAGAACACAGGGGCCGAGACCACAACACTGTTTGTAGAATTTCGCCTGAGGCAGATAGAGCGGGTTTTCCCCTTCAATATCCCGGGCTGACATATCATTGCCGATGGTGTAACCGACCAGTCGCAAATCGGGAGAGACGACCAGAGCGAGTTCCGGTTCCGGTACTGACCACTGGCTGTCATATCGCACTCGGACAGGCTGATTTGGTCCGCACACCCGGTTGGGAGTCGCTTTGAAAAACAGCTCGGGGCGATCCGCTGTATAAACCTGATCGTAATGCGAGGCAGCGGCTTCGGACTCTTCCATCCGCGCGACCTGGCTGCGTTTGTAAGTCACTCCCGCTGCCCAGACTTCCTGATGATCGATAGGCGCCAGAAACTCCAGCTGATTGAAAGGGACGGGCGGCAGTTCGGTATCGATCAGAAACTTCGCCAGCCCGATCGGATCGGGAGCGTAGAGAATATCAGACAGTCGATGACAGTTTTCCACCTGTGACAGATCCAGAAGTTGAACTCCATTCGCTTCGACGATCGCGACGTGTCGTTCTCCGTTTGACAATAAAACTTTAGCGAGTTTCATCTTCATACTTCCTTCTGGTACTGGTCTAACGCGGCGAGTGTGTTTTCCATATCTTCAGGTAATGGTGCCTCAAATTTCATCGGTTTTCCACTCTGGGGATGGAAAAATTCCAAACAATAAGCATGAAGCGCCTGACGTTCGATTAAAACATCGGTTTCCAGCTCTGCCGCATCTGCTTCTGCCTGAATCCCGAGGCTTTTCATCTTCAGTGACTTGTGTCCGCCATACACGCGATCCGCGACAATCGAATGACCAATATGCTGCATATGAACCCGCAGTTGATGAGTGCGACCGGTACGGGGCTTCAGCCGGACATACGTGAAAGCCTGATAGCGCTGGATGACTTCGTAGTAGGTAAACGCGTTGCGGGCATTCCCCCCTTCGTCGCAGACGATCATCTTCTCCCGTGCCCGCGGATGCACGCACATGAAGGTATCGATGAAATCGGTATCGAACTCCATGCGGCCCCAGACGATGGCCCGATATTCTTTCTGTACATCACGTTTTTCAAACTGAGCGCTCAGTTTGGCATGGACCTGGTTATCCTTGGCGACGACCATGATTCCGCTCGTATTCCGGTCGAGTCGATGCACGATCCCCGGGCGATACTGGCCGGCGACATCACTCAGTTTATCGAAGTGATGCTGCAGTGCCCCTGCCAGTGTTCCCGCGTAATTTCCCTTACCGGGATGCACGATCATATCCGAAGGTTTGTTGATGACGGCAATCCAGTCGTCTTCGTACACGATATCGATGGGAATGTCTTCGGGGGGGAGTCGATTATCGGGCATCTCGGGCAGACGGACGGAGACGCGATCATTCACGCGCATCCGCCGGGCCGCTTTGACCGGCAGACCATTGACCAGCACGGCCTCCTGCTTGATGGCTGTCTGAAACAGCACGCGCGTGTAATTCGGATACAGACGACACAGATAGTGATCGATTCGCCAGCCATGAGCGCGAGCCTCAACCGTAATTTCAATGGGTTCGCTGGAGAGCTCTGGCGGTGACGAAAGTTCGTCAGACATTATGGTTTCTTTTCGGTCGCTGGTTCCGGGCTCGGCTTTTCAGCGGGAGCTTCGGTTTTTTTGGCAGGCTCCTCAGGAGTGGCCGGCTTGTCTGTAGACTTGGGTTCTTCTTTCGCAGGTGCGTCCGTTTTGGGTTTCTCTGTTTTAGGCGCATCCGATTTGGCATCGTCAGACTGCGGAGAATTAGTCAAAGGCTCAGGCAGCCCGGGAAGACTTGGGAGACCTGGTAGATCCGGAAGACCGGGCAGATCCTCTTTGGCGTCATCGCTGGCACCGCCGGGATTCATCCCAGGCAGAGGCATGTTGAATCCAGGACGCTGACGATCACCCGGTTTGGGGGACTGAGCGTGGAACCATTTGTAAAAGTTCTTCGTGCCTTCCTGGTCGAGGGCAGCGACCTTTTCACCATCCTCTGGTTTCACACGCTGCTCGGCCAGTTTACGGAAGATGGAATCAGGAAATTCCTGGATCAGTTTTTTGTAAAGTTCGGTCGCATTTTTGAGATCACCATCCGACATGGATTCTTCGGTCCGCGCCATGCCAAACAGAGCCCGTTCCCGAATTTCGGGTTTGGTAGAAGATGAATCGAGCAGTTTCTGGAACTGTTCTTTCGCTTTTTCCAGATCACGATTACCGGCACTGCGATCGGTGAAGGAGTTTCGAACTCCCGACTGTAGATGGCTTTCAGCAGCGTGGATCATCGCCCAGTCGGCGACGTTTGTGCCGGGAAATTCATCGTACACATTTTCGAAATCCTCGGTCGAATTGGCTGCTGCCAGACGGGTCCAGGCTTCCGCTTCCTGCGATGTCTGGCTGGTTTGCCAGAAAGAATAACCGATCAGCAGAACCAGCAGCACCCCGCCGATCACGAGGGCTTTGACGCCGTACGTTTCGACAAAAGGTTCCGCCTGATGTACCAGTTTACCCAGGTCATTGGTTTGCAGTTCGTGTCTATGTTCGCTCTTCATCAGAGTCTCTCGCAGAAAATATGAAATAGTCCGAAACTCATTCTCTCACAACGAGATAAACAAGTCCATCGCGCGAGTATATTGCCCCTGAATTTATGCGTCAAGCTGATCCCCCGACTCTGACCGGTTTCAGTGTAAAGAAATGCAGATTTTCGTTTCCCGGAGTCATTTTTCGGGCAAAATCAGCTTAAAAAGCTCTGACCAGCGACTCTCTGTCCGCCACGCGAGTCCCAGGCAGCGATTCTGCCCGGCGTGTGTCCAGATTTACCGTAATACCTTCCTGAGACCAAACAGGAACCAGGGATTCAGAAAGAACCCCACCAGCATCACTGAGTAAATGGTAATTAATCTGATTTCCACCAGCCCCAGATCTGCCACCACTTCGAGACACCACGATCCCATCAGAAACAGGACCGTCGAAGCCAGCAGGCCGTAGACTTTCAGCATCTGGTCAGAACGATTGAGATACAGCAGGAGTTTTCTCAGCGCCAGAGCAAGGAGGATCAATCCAATATTCCCGGACAGCTTCAGGAACAGCGCTACAGGCAGGTTGAGCACTTCAGTACCCAAAAAAATGGTGCCTGAAAAAATCAGTTTGGCGAAAAAGCCGACAGCTGCACCGATCAGTAATCTGCGGGTTTCAGCCTGCTCCGGTATCGATAGACATAAAATCGTGCCGATGAAGACAATCAGATTTCCCGAGAATGACATGACCGGCAGAACGTTCATAAACAGGGTCTGCATCTCGGTACCAAACAGAAAATACAGCACACCGACCGCCGCGAGAAAGACAAGCACACCACCATAAATCAACAGATTGAGGCCCCGCCTGATCTGCTTCAGCGAAACCGGCGCATCCCGGAGCCACTGCTCACCAGAGATCTGTTTCTCTTCCTGCTGTTCTGTTCCCGAATTCGACACAAACTTTCTTCCCGAATTTAATATTTGGTGATGGGAAATGCAGATGCAACTATACAAGACATTTGAACATTGTATAGTATAATCAGGCACTCAGAGACGAATCCGGTTCACCGGAAACGAAATGACTCCTGCAACTGATGTAATCTCTCAATCAGGTGTCAGTATAATCGAATCATCTTATAGCAAAAAGGATGCTCTGATGCCTGCTCTGCTGCCTCTAAGACTCCCCGGCTTTGCATTTTCCGTATTGATCGTTCTGGCTGGCTGCAGCTCTGAAAAGAATGCCGAACCCATAAGCAGCGAATCGAAACAGGATACAGTCACTTCTGAAGCAGCAGGTACCGAGTCGAAAAGCGCGAAAGTGGATGAGAAGACGGCAACAGAGGAAACAGCCTCACCGGATCCCGATTTCACACTCACTGCTGCCGCCTTTTCCCGGGAATACCAGAGTGACAAAGCAGCAACGAAAAAAAAATATGCAGGCAAGCAGGTTCGTCTCACCGGCAAAGTACATTCGTTTCATCGCACCTTTACCGGATCAGGTCTGATGTTTTTAGACGGTTTCTCCGACGGCTCAAGTTCAAAGCAGGTCAAACTGGATATGCACGAACTGGACCGCAATCCCTGGGCAAACGCCACCATCGGTCAGGAAGTGACAGTCCAGGGACTTTTTCCGGAAGGCTTTTCCATCGTTCCCGAATTAGATGAATGCCGGTTCATTGAAGTGACGGGAGATGTGAAACCAGATGTGATTCCTGCAGAACAGCTGGCAAAAGCAATGTCGACCGACGCACAACAGACAGATGAAAAGTTCGAAGGGGAATCGATCTATCTATCAGGGACTGTCAAAAAACTCGACCTGGAAAACAGTCGCATTGAGTTGGGAACGGATCAGAAAACATCCGCTGTCCTCTGGTCAGAATTTACCAATGATTTCGCCCATCTGAAGCCGGGACAGGAAATCGAAGTGCTGGGAAGTTATGTCACCGACCGTTCCGACAATCAGATACCGGAATTAAATGAGATCATGCTGGTCAAGCCTCAGTGGCCTGATGGAGATCTGGAACCGACAAAAATGTATGGCAATGTTCCTCATTTTACCCCTGATCGCCTGGTCGAAGCCTATCGCTCCAACCCGCGGCAGTTCATTTACCGTTATCGAAACCTGGCAAAACCCCGGAAGAAAAAGCTGACTCTCAGCGACCTCTATTCGGAACCAAAGAATGAACTTCAGATTGAAGGCGTCATCGAAAAAGCAGTCAAAGAAGAGGGGGGCTGGTCTGTTTACTTCAAGAATTCCCATAATCATGAAATCATCTGTGGCTTCTTGTTGCCAACCAGACAGGAAGTCGAAGTCCTCAAACCCGGCTCTAAAGTCATCATCCGGGGAGGACTGACGCAACTGCTCGATTCGAGCCCTGATGAAGCCATTGTTTTAATGGTCTGCAAGGTGATCCCGCAATAGTGATTGAAGATCGAACTCCTGCTTCCGCATTATTTTGATAACCGTTTCTGTAGTACCCGCAGTGTTTTGACATTCGCCTCAAACTGCGCGGGGCTCGTCGCTTCCGCGAGTGGCGTGGCTTTGAGAGCTGATTCGATATCAGTAGATGCATTGATCT
>JAGQQP010000024.1 GCA_020426085.1 Planctomycetaceae bacterium
TTTCGTCTCAATAAAATCTCTTCAGCGTGTGTATCCGTATTCTGATTTTTGACTCTCATAAATCAGGCATATTACACTGGATATTCCCTGAAATGACTCAATGGTTTCCAGTCTTATTCCGCAATAGGAATAAAGTGAATAGCTTAAGCTTAAAAGATAACACATAATAATTATAGAGAAATGAGAGCAGTTCAGCGTCTCTACCATGACTCAGGAATGAATCAATGACCCTTTTAAGTAAAATCCTGTTAGTACTGGTGCTTTTTGCCAGTATCGCATTTATGGGATTTGCCGCAGTCAGTGCTGTTGGAGGCCCCAACTGGTCCAAAGAAAAAGATGCCTTAACTGACTATGTTTTTGAATATCAGTCTGGCGAGAATCCTACTTGGTCTGTGAAGACCAGAAGGGGAGATGAGCAACTTTCTAGTTCTCCTGTTTTGGCTAAAGTCATTGTGGCTGCACAGAAGCATAAGCTTCAACAACAAAATGAAAAGCTGGATCAGGTCACTAAAACAATTGAACCTCTCAAGAAGACGATCGCAAACTGGAAATTGATCAATGAAGTCGATGTAACTGCGATGGAAGATAAAGCAACTGACCTGCAGCAGAAAATAAATCAGGTTGAACAGCAGATTAACCAGCTCGCGAATGAAGGTATTAAAATCAGTCAGCAGACTGAAGATGTGAATCAGGAAGCTTCAGAACGCAGAGCAGATGTATTTCGGCTGAGAGATCAGATTGATGAAATTCGAAATGAAAGATTTCTAGCAGAACAACAACAGAAAACTCTTCAAGATTATATTGATCGAATCCAGGGAAAAGTGCAGCGACTGCAGAGACAGAAAGAGTCGTTGGAGAAGGTTGTGCTGGTACCGGGAATCAATGTCGAAGAAAAAAAAGAACTTTCTCAAAAGTAAACACTCAGATTCTGATCTCAGAATAAAAAATAAACTCGTTATTAAAAACAAATATCAGGAGCGATTAGATGTCGTTTGTCGGCAAAGTACTGGTCGTCGTTCAAGTTGTACTCAGTATCTGTTTCATGGGATTCGCAGGTGCTGTATTTACAGCTCAAAACAATTGGCGCAATGAAAGTCTTAAACTTAAAGAAAATGTAGCCAGTCTGCAAAAGAGTAAGGACGAATTAGAATCAGATCTTAATAATCAGTTGACTGAGATGACTAAAAAGCTGAATCAGGCAAAGAGCGAAGCAGATACTGCAAAAGCCGAAAGCAAAGGATTACAGGCAAAGCTTAAGACTGAACAGGCAAAGGTTATTACTGTTAGTTCAGAGCGCGACACTTCTGTTGCCCAGGCAGAAACAACCGGTGAAGAAGCAAAATTTCGGCGCCAGGAATCAGATCGCCAACGAGTAGTGAATAAAACACTTCACGATACAGTAAATGAATTGCGTGCGAAAATTAAAAGTCTAGAAGATACCATTTTCACACAATCGATTCGTGAGAAAAACCTGGTTGCGAAACACAAAAAAGTTGTTGATGAACTTAACTACTTAAACAAGATCGTAGCCAACCTGGGGGTTGATCCGAAAGATCCTGCTATTGCCGGGATGCAGTCTCCGCCTCCAGCTGTGGAAGGTCTGATCATCAACACGAAGAAAGACAAACGAAATGGAACTCGGTTTGTTGAAGTATCACTGGGTAGTGATGATGGACTCAGCAAAGGACATCAGCTGTTTGTATATCGTTTCGGGAATGAAGCGAATGGGAATCGACCCAAATATCTGGGTAAGATTGAACTGGTATATGTTGATCCTGATAAAGCTGTCGGGACAGTGATAGACGCCGCTAAGAATGGTGTGATTGAGAAAGGTGACCATGTCAACTCGAAACTCTAAATCTAAAGGAAAAGCCGGTAGCGGTGAAGCAGCCGGTCCCAATATCTATGTAGGGTTGCTGTTTGTTTCGCTTTCAGCATTGATTGCAGGTATTGTCTTTCTCGTGCTGGAACTTCAGACTTACAACTGGGAACTGGGGGGGTAAATTACCCCTTCCCATCTCTCTTATGATTCAAAAAGAGCACCGTATCTGACGCAGATACGGTGCTCTTTGGTTTATTACCAGTAGAATCGGAGTTATTCCGTCTCAATTTCGTATCCAGCCGATTTCCAGCCACTGAATCCACCATCCATTGAGATTACATTGGTGTAGCCCATGGTTTGTAAATTATCGGCTGCTAATGCCGAACGAAAGCCTCCACCACAGTAAAGAATTAAAAGTGTGGATGTATCAGGAATCAATTGCTCTATATCGCGTTCTATGATTCCCTTACCCAAGTGAACCGCTCTGGGAATTCTTCCCTTATTAAATTCATTATCTTCCCTGACATCGATCAGAATGAATTCTTCTCCTTTGTCACGGCGTGATTTTACATCCTGCACCGTACATTCAGGCACGCGTGACTTGGCAGAATTCACTATTTCCAGAAATCGAGGTGAGTGGTCTTTAGCCATATCAGTTCCTTGTGATGGTCTGTGTGTTGGTAAAATATCATAGTACTTTTATCTGGATGAGTTTAGACACTCGAACAGGCGGTAAGAAACGCAGCCATCGCCTGATTTACTGATTCCGGCGCTTCCATTGGAGCCATGTGGCCGACTTCTCTCACTTCAAAATATTTTGAATCTGGCACTTCAGTACTCATCCTTTTCATTACCTCAGGGGGAGTTAAACAATCTTCACTCCCTACGATGAATAAAGTTGGGGTACGAATATTTTTAATTTGATTCGAGAAATCGGAACGTGCTGCCATGCCTTTCTGGCTTGCAGCAATTCCTTCACTGCTGGTCGCTTCAATCATAGAAATCAGGTTTTCAGAAAGCTGTGCTTGTTTTTGTTGGCTGGATTCACTGAGCAGCTTTGGAATCATCGCTGTTGAAATCGCTTCAGGGCCATGTCTGAGAACGAGGTCTGCCATCTTTAGGCGATTATTGATTCCTTCTTCAGAATCAGCATCCGCTCGAGTATCACACAGAATCAAGGCGTGTAATCGATCTGCGAAATGTTTCCAGAACTCCCAGGCGATATAGCCTCCCATGGAGAGTCCACAATAAGAAACCGGACCTTCAACTTTTAAAACCTGCAGGAGTACATTCAGATCCCGCGCATGCTGTTCCATCGTTACGATCCCATCAGTAATATCTGAATCGCCGAATCCGCGTAAATCGGGGGCAATTACAGTATAATGGGATTGAAAATACTCAATTTGTGGAAGCCACATTTGATGACTCAGGGGGAAGCCATGTACGAAGAGCAATGGAGGACCGGATCCAGCGACCAGTGCCCGCATACGAATTCCATTTACGTTCTGCTCCACAAGTTTCCGATTCATGTTCCAGTCTTTCAGTTTGATCAATGCAGTATCGATTCAATGCTCAAGCGAAAGAAGCCACTTCTGATTAGTGAGACTGCATCAATGCTCGCTGGATTCCTTCTTCCAGAGATTCGTCTGATCGTGAATCTTCATTCCAGACAATTTTTCCATCAGTTCCGATCACCCACACTTGAGGAATGAACTCTGCCTTGAATGCGAACAGAGATTCATCGGCACCATACCCATTAGGCCAGGTGATTCCTGTGTCAGATAACCATTCCTTAATCTCGGGAAGCAATTCTTCACTGTCAGAAGTGAGGCCGATAAAAGCAACATTCTGATCTTTGAATTTATTATAGACTTGAACCATATGAGGCGCTTCCATTCGGCATGGTCCACACCAGGTAGCCCATGCATCAACGACGATGACTTTTCCGTCAAGAAAATTATCCTGATGTGGATTACCATTTACCCATCCCTGGGCCTTCAGTGGAGGAGCTGTTTCTCCCACATTTAACAGTGGCAGATCTTGAGCAGCTTGTCGATTGCCATTTAACCTATCGTTTAGCCAGACAGTGAATAGAATCATTCCGACAAAAACAAGGAGAAGTGCAATCGTGAAATCTTTTTTCAGACTCTGATTAGACATAGTATGGTTTTCCATCGCAATTATTTAATCGATTACAGATTATAGAGCTCACTATATTTCTGTTTAAGTTGTTTCATTAAGGGTAAATGAGAAAGCGTATTTCCTGTGACAACTTCGACTAATCGATTGGCGCGATACCGCTTACCGTGTCTATGAATATTCTGGTTAAGCCAGTTTTTGAGTGAAGAAAAATCACCAGCTTCAATCAACTGATTCAGGTCACCCAATTCATTTTCTGCTTCCTGATAGAATTGAGCCGCATACATGTTTCCCAAAGCGTAAGTGGGAAAATATCCAATCAGTCCGGCACTCCAGTGGACATCTTGCAGGCATCCATGTGCAGGTGTGTTGGGGGTGAGATCAAAGTACTCTTTGAATTTTTCATTCCAGGCTGACTCTAAATCAACTGGTTTTAAATCTCCCGAGATCAGAGCTTTTTCTAATTCGAAACGCAACATAATATGCAGATTGTAAGTGACCTCGTCCGCTTCGACGCGTATAAACGACGGACGGACATCATTGATCGCGCGATAAAAATCATCGATCGCAACAGACGATAATGCTTCGGGAAACATTTCCTGCGCCGGAAGATAGAATACGTTCCAGAACGCTCGGCTACGCCCAACCAGATTTTCCCACATCCGCGACTGCGATTCGTGAATTCCCAATGATGTTGAGTTTCCGGCTGGAGTGCCAAAAAATTCTTTTCTCAGGCCCTGCTCATAGATTCCATGTCCTGCTTCATGGAGTGTTCCAAAAAAGGCACCAGGAAAGTGGTGTTCATCATAGCGTGTCGTCAGGCGACAATCTCCAGGGCCGATACCACTGCAAAAGGGATGTGCCGCGATATCCAGACGACCGGCTTCAAAATTAAAACCAATTTTTTTTGCAGCGTTAAGACTGAACTCACGTTGTTTTTCGACAGGATAACTTCTGGTCAAGATTGAAATGTCAGGTTTCACTCCGGAATTCTGAATCTCTGCCACCAGTTTGACAAGTTCATTCCTTAAGGGGAGAAATGCCTGTTCGATTAACTCAGAAGTCGCTCCGGGTTCATATTCGTCAAGCAAGGCGTCATAAGCCTGATTTCCTTCAAATCCGATTGCTGCAGCCTGTTCGCGCTTCAGTTCAATCATCTGTTCCAGCCAGGGTAGGAAATCGTCAAACCTGTTTTGCTTCCGTGCCGACACCCACGCATGGTGAGATAGTGTTCCAACTCTGGAAAGTTCTTCCACCAGGCGACGCGGGAGTTTTGTCATGCGATCATACTCATGACGCGATTCTCTGATATTAGCCTGTTCGTAGGAATCTTCGTCCCATGCAGAATTTGACTCCAGTTCTTCCAGCAGATCGCCAATTTCAGTATTGGTAGACTGCTCATGAACCAGGCCTGCCATTAAAGCAAGCTGATTGGCACGGTGTTCAGCGCCTTCCGGTGGCAGACATGTCTGCTCATCCCACTCCAGTACAGCCGAGCAGGACGCCAGTAATGAAGCTTGTTTGAGTCTGATAAGAAGTTGCTCATATGCTTGAGTAGAAGTGTTCATTGAGTAATATTTTCTGCCGATAAGTGTTACATTTTGGTTTATAATTTGAATTTGCTGAGGTCAGCTTGTGAATACCGCATTCCAAAATTGATTAAATACAATCAGGCGATTTATAAGTTCAATCAGGAGAGCTATCATCATAGCGTCCACCCATCTGGTAGAGTGGTAAAAACCGATAGTAGACTTCCAGGCAAAGTGTGCTCAAGGTTGTAGAATAAAGTCGTCCACCATAGGGGCCCCAGGGTGGGCGGGGATCCCAGCTTCCCGCATTTTCGCCTTGAGTGATTTGCTCTGAAATTAAGAGTTCTCTCAAGTCTTCATTCCATTCCCGCCATGGGTTTCCACCATACTGATACATGGCCAGAGTTCCATAGTACCAGTAGTAAAGGTTGTGTTCGGAACGACGCGGTGGCCGTTCAGAAATAAACTGTACGGCTTCACGGCACGCAGGATTATCTCTACGGATACCCAGCATCTGCTTACAGAACAGGGATTCTGCTGTCATCGCCGGAGTAGGGAGAGTTGCTGGTTCAACCAGGCGGTAGGTGGCTAAACCATCATTCTTACCCATACTGCGATCTTTGAGAAATTTAACCATCAGCTGTTTGGTATCAGAGGGAATCGGAATACCCGCAATTTCAGCACTCTTCAAAGCCATCAGTTGCCAGCCAAACATACTCATATCGCTTTTTTGCCCTTTGACATATCGCCAGCCACCATCATACGGGTTTTGATTTTCAACAATATAAGCAACTGCCCGTGCGACGCTTTCGCGCAACTGCGGATTTGATTTTGGATCGTTTTGTAAACCATATGCTTCTGCCAGCGCGTATGTCGCCATTGCATGTGAGTACATCCGGGCATAATGAGTTGCCTCTCCGCCCAGGAAACCGTTGGAATTCTGCTGTTTTATCATCCACTGAATAGCGCGATTCAAATTGTCTGCATACAGGCCTTCTTCCTGTGTGTACCCTGCACCTAAAAAAGCCAGTATTGAGAGAGCTGTCAGGCCTGCATCAGCCTGCACTCCTGCATTACGTCGATCAATTCCCTGTTCATCAATTTTAACTTTACCAGCACCAAACCGATCGGCATCCCAGTAGCCCCCACGTTCCTGGTGATTGGCCAGCCACTTCAAACTCGATTCAACCGCCCGCTCTGATTCTTCCGTGCCTCCGAACTTTTGAGCAATTTCTTTTCTCTTTGAGAGATTCCTTAGTCTGTACGTCGCTGGAATATTTGCCTTGGTCCGATGGGAAACTGCATCAAAGTTCGGACGAAATGCATTGGGTTGAGGTCCATTCCGATTCATAGTGAGGGGTAACGAACTTCTTTCTGCAAGTAAGCGATCAGAGTCCGGGTTCGCTTTACCTGCTGGTGTTTCTGGTGCAGAACGTTGAACGGTCCCATCGGATACTGATCGCATCGTCCTAGATTTTCTTCTGGCAAAACGGGGTTCTGTTGGTGCTACGTTTGAATTTGTTTCACTGGGTTCTGTAGTTTCCACACCAGTTGTATTTAATTTAAGATTTGAGGGTGCAGGACCAGTTCTCTTCGACAGCATCGAATCAGCTGCATTTCGTTCTAAAGCCGATTGTGGATCTGTTTGGGCATTCAAGGCCAATGTTTTTTTCTGATCACTAAATGAGGGTTGGATGCGATCCACGGCCCCTGGACTTGATTGACGTTCCAGTTGTTGATTGAACTGTCCACTTCGAACCATTTTACTACGACTGTTTGATGTCGAAGGTACCGAGACTTCTGAGCGTGATTCAGCAGTCGTATCTGTAATTTCCAGAGGCGCTTGAGACTGGATGCGTTTCTGACTGACGCTTTCAATGTTTACTTTCGATGGAGTAACTGGAAAGTCAGACTTCGAAACTACATCCGGCATGGGCATTTCTGAAATTTCCTGTGGCTGTTCTTTTTCTGGTGGAGCAGACAAGGGAGTGAATTCTGGCCGACTCAGATCAATGCGAGATAATTCCTGTTTTTGGGGAGGAGTCAATTTTTCCCAGACAGGTGAATTACCTGATTGCTCATGTTTTATAGTTTCTGTACTTTCTGCAAGATTGACTGTGATATCATTTTTTTCCTGAATCGGTTCTGTTTTAGCGAGTGATTTTGGAGCCTGCTCCGGCCAGAAGGTTACGACTCCAAGAGATAATGATAAATGAACGATAATTGAGAATAATAGCGCTTTCGACGATGCATTTCGATCACCCCAGCGCGTGACCAGCATCGAGAGTAGATGTATTGATGCGAAGACCGCAGCTAAAATCAAAAATCCCCACAGAATCTGATCGAAGGTAATGTCCCGACCAGCCAGGATCTTTTCAATCAAATTATGAATGCGATTATTCATGTTATGAATTGTCTCTTAATCGATTTGCTAAAGAGACAGATCGAATTTTGACTCGATGGCAGATCTCCAGAATATTCATCACATTTTGATAAGGTCCTGTCGAGTCTCCCCGGATGATTACAGATTGCCCCGGAAAATTTTGTACTGATGTTTTCAGGAGGGATTCCAGTTCAGTCAGACTTTTTTTCTCACCGTTAATTGAAATAGCACCATCCTGTTGTACATTTACTATGATGTCATCAGGCAGATTTGTTAAGGGCTTCGCATCAGTGACCGTGGGGAGCTTGATATCGTATTGGCGCTCCATCTCTGTGAACTGCGTACCAACCATAAAAAAAATGATCAGCAAGAAAACGATATCAATCATTGGGGTCAAATCGAGCTTCGGCTCTTCGACGGTTCCCGTTTTTAAGGGCATTCTTTAATATCCTGAATCTGATCTCAGAGACTGCAAAAAAAATATTTCCGGATTTCAACTGGGGTGGAGAGCCTCAAAGATACTTCGAATCATTTTTATGTGTAACTATAAGTGCGAAGTTTTATAGAACGCTGCAGATGCTTCCATCCTGAAGGGACGATTTATACTCTATTCGAAGTTTCGTATCAGTTTCAATATCTGATATCATTCCGACACTCATTCATACTTGGTACATTTTATCACTATGGAGAAAACTACCTGTTGTCTTTAATAATATTACTACGAAGCGTCACCAGCGAGCAGTAAATAAATTGTTAGGTGTTCCTGACGTCACGTGTCGATCAATAAAAATCAGAAGTTATTATCTTGTCAGATGTTAAGTAAATTATTGCACAGGTCAATTGAACAATTTTCAGCCGAGAGGTTACCTTATTCGAGGTCAGACTCTGTCAGCTTGAGTCAATTTCCAGGCAAAATCCTTTTACTCTTCAATTCACTTAGCCTGGATGCGCCGTTTGTAGCTATCACCTGGTTATGGTGCTTTTCAGCATTGTACTCCACGAAAGTTGACGTTCTGCATTATTTTATACTATTCAGTGTTACATGGTTAGCCTATCTGGGAGACCGGTTGTTGGACACATTGCGGATCCCCAATGTTCCTGATCAAATACCGAGGCATCGGTTTACTTCGAAATTCTTCCAACCATTACTTTTCTGTTGGGTGTTGCTGGCAATCATCTCGACGATCTGCTTATTTTATTCTGTGACACGCACTGAACTGATTTGGGGTTTTAGTTTACTTACAGTTCTAACTGCTTACTTCTTGAGTTGTTTTTATATTCCCAGATTTGGCAGAGGGGTTCTGCCTAGAGAACTGCTCGTAGGCATTTTCTTTTCAGTAGCAACTCACTTCTTCATATGGACACAGATTCATTCCTGGGACTATGGATTTATCTGGACATTTTTGGGCTTTCTCATTTTATGTACCTTAAACTGTCTAAGTATATCCCGTTGGGAATATCAATCTGACAAACAGGCCGGTGAAGTATCGTTTTTTACGAAAAATCCTGAAAGACTGGATCAATTTCCATTTTTACTGGCCGGCTTTCTCATATTTCAAGCGGCCATGTGTTGCTATGCATTACCAATGAGTCCCCTGCCAGTTTTTGAATTATCGATGCTCTTAAGCTGTTTGCTTTTAGCAATACTTGATCGAAGTTCGATAAACTCTCGGCTCAAACCAGTGCTAGCTGATTGTGCATTACTCACACCGTGTATTCTTTTGAGTTTCGGGACATGAATTTTAATCGCGTTGCTCCCTGGTTTGAGCGATTGGAAAAAATTGTTTTCCGAGATCAGATGCAGTCTTGTAGAACCACGCATCTTTCCGACCTGCCGGCAATAAAAAAAGCAGCTCTGATTGGAGAAGGTAATGGAGCTTTTCTGGTCCAGTTTCTCAAGCATTGCAACTGTGAAGAAATTCATTACATCGATTCCAGTAAGACAATGTTAGAACTTGCTCAAAAACGAATGCAAAAGCACGTAGTTCCAGGATTAAAGAGAATTGAATTTTACAATCTTGATTTATCACTCGAGAGCATGCCGGATCAGAATTACGATCTAGTGGTGACCAATTTCTTCCTGGATGTTTTTAATGAAGCAACGTTGTATGACGTTGTATCAAAGATTACGTCTGCCTGTGCACAAGATGCTCTCTGGTTATATGCTGATTTTCAGATTGCTGGAAATCGATATCAACGCTGGCGCGCAATCACGTGGGTGAAAACAATGTATCTTTTCTTCAAATTCGTATCTAATATTCAAACAACGAGATTGGCTGATCCTTCAAGATTGTTTGATCATAATGGCTTTCAGGTAAAAGAGGTCACTGAATTTAAGAACGGATTGATGCGAGCGGAATTAAGACAGCGACACTAACCATTGTCAGAGATGCGGGTTTATTGTGATATTTTAGTTAGAAATGAATAATCAATGCTGCATATCAGAAGAAAAATAATCTGAAACAGCGAAGAGATGCCTTCGATGTGCACATCAGAAATCTCAATATGATTATCTTCTAACTTTCGAATGATCCAGTAAATCAAGAGTGCGGCTACGAACAAACCTGGTGCAAAACTTCCTGGAGAAAAGTAGATTCCAGCCAGAATCAATGGAATTAAAGTTAAACTGGCATAACTTAGCTGTTTAACAGTTAGAGGATATTTTGGATTTGCCCATCTCGCTGATCCATCATTTGCTTCCACAAAACAGATAGAAAATGGGATAAGCCAGATCCCCAATGCAATTGAGATTGCAATCAAAATACAGGGGGCCAGAAGGGTAACTGAACCAGCTAGCAGATGATAAAGAAGGCTCATCCTCAGCAGCGTCAGTGTAATAGTCAATATGAAAATATTGCTCGAGGAACCTGAAGAGGACTCAGGAATAATTAACTCGCGACATTGTGGGATAGCTTCAGGAGAAAAGGTACGTAAGCAGAGCAATTCCAAAGAGCCCACGATGAGAATGGCTATGTATAATGTCCAGAAAAATTGGACAATTATTAACAGAACTGTCAAAAGAACAGCTAAGCTGATGCCGGCAACTGGAACAAAAAGTGTACTTCGTTTTCGAATTATAATTTGGCGATCTGGCTGTAAATGTACGATCGGTATGCGAACCAAACGTTGCAATGCTTCGAAATAGGCGAAAAGATAATCGATCCAGTCCGTTTCGTTCAAACGTTTGGAATCTGACTGTTGATCGTCGAAGGGTGAGTCTCCCGAAGAATTGGTGGCATTCATACTTTCGTTGAGTTTTCTTGAATGAGTTTGTCCTGACAGAAGAGGATTATAATATTAAATACAATACGATTTTAAAGAACATTCTCAATCAGTAAAGCACTGCGCATACACAAGGCCCTTCTGAAAGAAGGGCCTTGGTGAGTGCATAGTTTATCAGATGTTATTTGGTTGCATAACGCAGATCCATCAGCATCTGTGTAATACGAACGGCTGTTTCCTGAAGTTGGTATTTTTCACGTGTTTCACAGCGTGAAATTTTTTCATGTACCTGGAACCAGCTTTCAAATAATTCTGAACTTTTTGCTCGAACGAGAGCTGACGATGCAGGCTGCATCAGGATGATTCGATGCAGTTCATGTGCAGTGTTAGAGAAGTCTCGAATGGAATTCTGAGTCGATTGTCTGAAGGAAGGAGATTCGGTTGCCAGCCACTGTTCCGCAATGACAGAAAGCTGAGTACTCTGAGTTTCCAGAGAAACAACCAGTTTCGCCAGATCAATGCTTTCGGAAGGTTGCTCGATTCGCAGGGAAACCCGTAATGCACTGATAGAATTGTCAACCTTGTCCAACAGTTGAAGCGCTGCAGGGCTCTCAACCGTGTGGAACATCGCTGAGAAATCTTTCCATGATTGTTCGATGTAAGTGAAAGAGGTGATCAGATTATTCGTGGATTCATTATGATTGACAGTGTCGATCAGGTTTTCAACAGTTCCATAGAATTCATCGGAGGTAGCAATATAATTTGCCGGTGGCAGGCTGATTAACAATCGCAGGGTTGCTCTGCGATAAAACTCATCAACATCACGTTTAAGTGCTTCTGTTAAGTGAGCAATTTCCTGCATATTCGCGCCATCTTGAGGTAACCACAGTAATTCCTGAATGGAGCGATCCTGCTGTACGACTCTTTGAATCCCACGGCTGATAATTCGATTGTGATAGGGGCGTAGTCGAGTGGCAAAAGAATTCCATGAGTCACGAAAAGCCAGGTACTCGCGTTTGATGGCATCGTAACTTTGGCGATCTATGATCAGATTGGAAACCTGAATCATTCTTTGCTCAACTTCTTGTCCGGTTCTAACAAGCTCAAATTTCTGAGGCTCACGAGAAAGTTCGATTTCAATATCTTCAACTAGAATTCCTAAAGCATTTGAAAGTGCAGAAGTTTGAGTCAGGAGTTCTGTTCGTTTCAGCTGAGGTCCAGTCTGAAGTAAATCTCCCAGCTTTCGATCGGCCTGATTCATTCTCGCAATCAGGTTCTGGGACTCACGATCGAGACCACGTACATTTTCCAGTTGCAAAGAGACCACTCTCCAGAGTTGATCAATTTCACCATATTCAGTTGCAATTTGATTTAAATCGCTGCTGCGGTTCACTCGATCTGAGAGGATTGAAGCACGTGCTCTTACTTTGAGTACATCAGCAATGTACTCTCTGACTCCAGGAACCTGATACATGACTCGGTTCAAGCTGAGTGCAAGAGCGGAACTGTCCTTGGCAAAATCATTCAGTGCCTGGCGGACTTCATGAATATTGACCCGTGATGCATTCAATTGTGGGGCAGGGGGGAGATCCAGACCAGAAGGTTTGTATTCCCGATCACGAGTTGCCAGTTCAGATTTCTCTAAAAGACGAAGCAAATCATTGACTAATTTACTGTTTCCATCATTGGGAGATTGTGCACGCGCGTTTGTGTTTAAACAGGTTAGTGTGAGTCCAGATACAAGAAGCAGAGCCATAATCTGGGGACCAAAGGACTTAAGGTCCTTCCGAAGCTTGTGATTACAAATAGTGTGGCGGAAGCGGGAATACATTCACACAATCCTTTCTCGTGAATTCTACGGCTTGACCAACAAGTGCCTTCCTTGACGATCACTTAGTCGATGATGTGTAAAGACCGAGCATGAAATAACGCTCGAAACAATGGGCCCTATCAAACAAACACATTTGAATTGATGTGTCAGTCGCTGCTGGGGAAATCACTCTTCCGAAAAGAGAATCCAATCGCAAAGTCCCAGCGTATCAGGCGGCGAAGTTTACTGGTTTTGGAAATTACGTCAAGACCATGCTCTTCTGTAATGATTCGATGGATTTACTGATTCTCTAAAAGGAAGTTTAAAGGCAGGCTGGCGTCAACTGCCGTTTCAGAGAGTGGTAGACCAGGGGGACGCGGCAACGTATGCGGAATACGGTCTGTTTTCGGATTATTTCGCGCCGGAATCCAAATTTAGTGTAATCATAAAATGGACGAAGAATGGTTTAATCCATTGTAATTATGGCGGCGTTTAGTTGTATGTTGTCAATGTTACACTTCCAGGTTTAATCTCAATTCATGGACTTTAAATTAGAAAACAATATAAGTGTCTAATATTTAATAGGATATGTGTTTTCGTGAAGGTGTAGAAATAAATTGGCACGATGAATGCTATAACTTCTAAACAGCCACTTTAACAACAATAGAATGACGTCAAAATGATTCTTTTATGAGATGGGTTTTGATGCTCTTCAATAACAGGAGGAATTGAAATGTTAGTATTAACTCGAAAACGTGATGAAGTGATTCAAATTGGTGACAATATCACGATCAAGATTTTAAAGACTGGAAAAGGGGCAATCAAAATAGGTGTTGATGCTCCTGGCGATATCCGTGTTATTCGAGGTGAATTACTGGAAACTGAAACGCAAGCAGAAGTTGTAGAGTCTCCCGGCTCGGCTCAATGCAAACAGGGACTGAATGCACAATGTGCATAAAAAGCTGAATTGTTGGAACGGGGCATATTATGTGAGCCGTTAATTTTTCTATCTAAGAATTCCGTTAAGCCATCATAGAGGAAGTTGATAGGCCGGACTTAATAACCGCATCGCGGTTGATATCGGAGGGGATCATGAACCGATCACAATTCAATTCTACACAGACTGAAACCGTCAATTCTGCTCGACTTTTTGTCTGGAGTATGGTGATTCTACTGACTGCTGTTTTTCTGTCAGGATGCACGACTCTGTCACATGCTGCAGATTATGACCCATATCAGAATAATTTCAATCAGAATGATTATGGCCATTCATTTGAACGAGATCGACTTCAGTATGGTCAAGATTCAATCGCACCTTCTTATCCAAACAATCGACGCTATCAACGGTTTCGTCCAGTTTCAGACGAAAACCGATTTGATGAATATGAGCTCAAACTGAAGCAGTTATTGTCTGAAGAAGCTCAATATAATGAACGTCCTCGCAATCAAAATAATTCGTTCTCCAGAGATCGATTTGATGCTGGTCAGAGACGTCAGAGTCGTGATTATTTCGATAATAATATTGATAATCAGAAATTACGCGAGCTGATTCGAGAACTGCAGCAGAGGAGTATGCCTCAGTATGATCGAAATCGATATGAAACAGAATTTCCAAATCAGTATCCTGTTGACCCAAATCAGGAACTTAGGAATAAAATTTCACAACGATACTCCAGTCCCTCTGTGGTAGGAACGTTGCAGAACCTGGATCCACAAAGAGCTTATTCATTTTACCTGGAGGTCAACCGCATGATCGATTCTCGTCATGTGCAACCACCTTCATACGATGTCAGGACAAGAAAATCACTGCAAAATCTGATTCTTGCAGTGGAAAACCAGAATTTCATCAATGCCAATCGAGTTGCAGCATCACCGGAACAGATTCGTATGGCTCAGCAAAGCTGGCAGCAACTTATGAATCAGAATCCTGCTCGAAATGCACAGGACTCAGTGACAGTAATGCGTCAAGCCGCTGACATTGCTGGAAGTCAATTGAGAATGCAGGCAACAGGTGTGATTTATGAATTTGCATATGGATCCCTGGAAGCGCTTGATAAACACTCTCGTTTTGAATTCACTCCCAGTTACTCAGGTCCTCGCGTTGACGCGGGGGATAACAGTGTAGTAGGTGTAGGGGTTCAACTGAAAACGCACCGTGATGGTGCTGTCATCTTGCGAACTTTGAATGGAGGGGCAGCGCAAAAGGCAGGACTGCAGAGAGGTGATGTGATTGTTGGAGTCAATCAGAGAAACTTAGCTGGTCTTTCGCTGGATGAGGTTGCAAATCTAATTACCGGTCCAGCCGGTTCCTCAGTTGCGCTTGACGTCCGCAGAGAAGATAGAAATGCCAGAGTAAACCTGAGTCGTCAGGCAATTCAAATTACAAATATCAGTGAAGTCAAAATGGTTGATTCACAGCAGAAGATAGGCCTCATCCGTCTTGAAAAATTTGGAGAGGGTGCGGTCCAGGAATTAGATAGAGCATTATGGAGCCTGCATCAACAGGGAATGAAGTCTCTGGTATTCGATTTGAGAGGAAATCCGGGTGGGCTTCTGACTGAGGCAATTGCGATCTCAAACCGATTCGTCCCATCAGGTAAAATCGTTTCAACACGGGGACGTAATCAGAGTGATAATACGCTTGAGACAGCTACACATGATCAAACATGGAAAATACCTCTGGTCGTTTTAGTCGATGGTGATAGTGCAAGTGCCAGTGAAATATTCGCCGCTGCCATTCAGGAAAATCGGCGAGGTTTGATTATTGGTAGAAAAACTTATGGTAAGGGTACTGTACAGACTCATTTTCCGTTGCAGTCTGTTTCTGGTACTTTCTGGTTAACCACAGCCAAGTTTTATTCGCCGACAGGTAGAGAGATGGCAGGCGTCGGAGTGAACCCGGATGTGACTGTAAATATGAGCGAACGCGAGCTTGAAGAGGTTGGACCGGTCGACCGGGATCTGAAGGCAGGTGTCAGCGCTATTTTAAGTCATAAACCAGGTGAACTGGTAAACAACATGTCCGGGAGACAACAGACCAGACCGGTACAATTTCAGTTTTCGGGTTAAATTGAAGTCTCCGGATTATCAAGTTTTTCCCAGTTCCTGATAAAATAAAGACTCTCGTATTCTACTTGATTCGATACAAAGCAATTTGCATTTCCGGTTGCCCCGGGTATCGAGCCTTGAGAGATACGAGAGTTTTTTTATTAATATAGGGATCCTCAAAATCCTTGGTTCGAGTAATTGATTTGAGAATAATGATGAAGTGTGAAATAACTCGGGATATTCAGGCTGCTGCCAACCTGATTCAGGGGGGAGAACTGGTTGCATTTGCTACTGAAACAGTCTACGGGCTCGGAGCGAATGCACTTAATCCCGAGGCAGTTGCACAGATATTTGCCGTAAAACAAAGACCACACTTTGATCCGTTAATTGTGCATATTTCCAGCACACATCAACTTGCCGAGCTTACTTCTGAATTTTCATCTACAGCGGAGAGATTGGCTGATGTCTTTTGGCCAGGGCCATTAACACTGGTGTTACCGAAAAAAAAAGTCGTTCCCGATCTGGTGACGTCCGGTTTGGATTCAGTTGCCATTCGTATTCCTGCTCATCCTGTTGCCAGAAAGTTACTGGAATTAACTCAACTGCCAATTGCGGCACCCAGCGCGAATAAATTTGGACGACTCAGCCCTACTTGTGCTGTGGATGTGGCTGAACAACTCGGTGATGAAATCAAACTGATTCTGGATGGTGGACCTTGTACTGTCGGTGTGGAATCCACAGTCATCCAGTGTGTGGGCGACCTACCTGTACTACTCAGGCCAGGGGGGATTTCATTAGAAGAAATCCAAGATTGTGTCGGAGAAGTTCGGTTAGCAGAAATAGAAGATTATGCTGAAACTAATTCACCTGTCAGTCCAGGTATGTTACCAAAACATTATGCACCAAGTACTCGATTAATGATCGTCGATCATCCAGATCAACTACCTGAAACAGGGTTAATTGGCGTCTTGAGTCTTTTTCCCCTTGATGATACCGAATTTCGTGACTGCCATTTTTCGGCTCAGCAGATTCTATCTCCTACGG
>JAGQQP010000250.1 GCA_020426085.1 Planctomycetaceae bacterium
TTGCTTTTTGATGTATATTCAAATAGATCTGGCGGAACTGCTGGTTGTTGGGCTGCAGCCTGACCAATGCGGCTGCAGATTCCCATGCCAGTTTCCACTGCTCCTGTTTCTCATAGAGCAGAGTCAGCATCAGACGGAAGTCCGCTGACTGCGGTTCCAACTCGCAGGCTTGCTTCAATGCAGTGACCGCTTCGTCTTCCCGACCCAGCAGATAATAGAGCAGTCCCAGTCGGTATTGCAGCATGGGATTATCGGGAAGCAGTCTGGCATCCCGCGCCAGCAGCTCTGCTTCTTTGGTCCGCAGTTCTTTGACTTCGTCAGCTCTACCCAGTTGTTCCAGTAACTGTGCCAGATTGGAACGTGGACCCGCGACGGCGGGCGAGAGTTTGATCGCTGTTCGAAATTCGTCTTCGGCTTTCTTCAGGTCTCCCTGGTTTGCATAGAGGATCCCCAGACTCATGTGGGATCCGGACTGGTCTCCGTCCGCCAGCAGTCCCGCCTTGTATTCCTCGAGCGCCTGCTTCAATGCTTTCTGATTCTGACTGGTGTCCGGCATGACTGGCAGGCCGGTGAGGATACGGGCGACTTCGGTCCGGACGCCGCGCGAAGAATCCGTCAGTCCTTCCGCCAGCAGTTTACCGATCTGGCTGGCTTCCTGTTCGGAACCGGGAGCCCAGCCTTCAAATCCCTGAAGTGCTGCCAGGCGGACCAGTTCTTCTTTGGACTTCAAAGCGCGTTCAACGACCTTGCGACTTTCTGGTGTGTTGTAGCGGGTTGCCAGCAAGGATACCGCTGTTGCGCGGACAATGGGACCGACTTCTTTTTCCCGGGTCAGTTTGATGAGGGGCGCTTCGGCTTCCGGTTTACCGGTGCGACCTGCTGCCAGAATCTCGCCATAGTGGGGATCGTCGCGGCGTTTCGGTCCGTACCATTCCTCCACTTTGTGAGCCGCCCATTTCGCATTCTCTTCGGGTTTCGTGTGACACTGATTGCAGGCATTGGGAGTACCCAGCTTGACCGTCAGGTCAGGGCGGGGGATACGCAGACTGTGATCCCGACGCGGGTCAACTCCCATATAGGTTTTGGATGGCATATGGCACTCGACGCAGGCGGCTCCTTTGGTGCCCATCTTGTGATGATGGTGGCCCGGGACATCGTATTTGGCTTCCAGGTGACATTGGGTGCAAAGCTTGTTGCCTTCAAACTTGAGCTTCAGCGAATGGGGATTGTGACAGTCGGTGCAGCGCACCCCTTTGCGGTACATCTTGCTCTGAGTGAATGAACCGAAGACATAGACCTCTTCATCGATCTGGCCATCCGGATGATAGAGATGGTCATCCAGAAGAGAGAGGGCATAGTGATCGTGAAAACGATCCAGGGGAGTATGCCCGGGGGCCACGTGTCGGCGATGCGAATGGCAGGGAGCACAGCTCTCCAGTTGTGCGGTGGCGTCTTTCCCTTTCAGTTTTGCCAATCCATATCCGTAACGACGATCCCAGAACAGGGAATGGGAATTGGCCAGCTTCACGTGAATCGAACCCGGACCGTGACAGGCTTCGCAGCTCACACGCATCTCCGAAAAAGAGAAATGATGCGCATCGGTGGCGACGTCATAATTTTTCGCCCAGTTGGTTGTATGGCATTCCGCGCACATGTGATTCCAGTTCTGAGCCGATCCGGTCCAGTGCAGCGGGTCTTCGGGACCAAATGGTTCGTCGGGACTGGCGTAGTACCAGCGTTTCATTTCTGTGTCCCAGGTCACCGGGAGCACCTGGATTTTGCCGCGCTCCAGTTCAGCCAGATACTGTTGAAGCGGCCTCACACCGATGACGTACTTGACCTTAAACCGCGCCCGTTTTCCATCCGGCCCCTGGGTGGTGACGAAATACTTGTCCCCTTCATGGGTCATGTTGGACGTGATGCCGAAGTGTTCCAGCTCGGTATTGTCGAAATCTCCGAGCACGAATTCGGGAGTGGCCGGGTTCATGGCCAGGTCGTGATCTGAGCCTTTCCATTCCGCGGCTTCTTTCTGATGGCATTGGAAGCAGGTTTGCCTGCCGACGTAGGTTGCCTGTTCGCCTTCAGGCAGAGCCGACCACCAGTCGATCGCCAGCCCGATGGATGTGATACTCAGAAATATGATGATGCCGTAAATCCATCGTTTCTTCATCGCGCTGGTACTTTGTCAGTCTGTCTCGGGAAGTCTGGTGGATATCATTCCGGAGTTTCCACTTCCGAATGACGCGGTCATCGCTCCGTTGAGTTTAGAGAACGTTTCTGTATGAATCAGTGATACACAATCTTACTGGCATTTACTGGCAGTGGAAAGCGAACCGGGTCGGGAACCGGTTTCAGTATTCGTTGACACTTTCTTCGGGAATCATATCTCCCGGAACAGCCAGTTCATCATCATGGAGTTTGAGCTCGGTATCAGGACCGGTTTTCAGCATAGGCAGAAACCGTCTGGCGATGCGAGCCCGATAAGTGACGCGAGTGTCATCGTGAGAATACTCGCGCGACAGAATCAGCGAGTGGTCTTCCAACTGCGAGAGCAGCTTGCCATTTCCGACAGGAGTTTCCAGTTCGACGATGACGTAGCCTGAGGCCAGCCGATCGATGACAGCCTGGGAGAGTCGATCCAGACCTTCGCCGGAAACGGCACTGACGGTGATGGCGTTGTCATATTTCAGACGCAGTACATCCAGCTTGGATCGGTCTTCTACTTTGTCTGATTTGTTGAAAACAAGGACCGCATTTTTATAGTCGATCCCGATGTCGTTCAAAACCTTGTTCACGGTTTTGATATGATGTTCGACTTCCGGGTTGCTGCAGTCTACAACGTGCAGCAACAGGTCTGCCTGCCTGGCTTCTTCCAATGTGGATTTAAACGAAGCCACCAGATGGTGGGGCAGATCGCGGACGAACCCGACCGTATCGCTCAATAATATTTCGCCCCAGTGTGGGAGTTCCCAGCGCCGTGTGCGCGTATCAAGCGTAGCAAACAGCTGGTCTGCAATATAAACGTCCGCGCCGGTGAGTGCATTCATCAGCGTGCTTTTACCGGCGTTGGTGTATCCCACCAAGGACACGGTCAACTGCTGGAATCGATTGGACACAGTTCGTTCCCGACGACGCTCGACTTCCGAAAGCTTGCGTTTGAGTTCAGCCACGCGTTTGTCCAACAGACGACGGTCGGTTTCCAGCTGCTTTTCACCAGGTCCACGACCCGCGCCAACACCCCCTTCGATACGCTCCAGGTGGGTCCACAATCGCTTCAGACGGGGACGGAAATAGAGCAGCTGCGCCAGCTCGACCTGCAGTTTGGCTTCGTAAGTTTTGGCATGGGTCGCAAAGATGTCGAGGATCAGTTCGCTGCGGTCAACAATGATCGTGCCTGTTTCCTCTTCGATATTTCTCCCCTGAGACGGAGAGAGATTGTTATCAAAAATGATGAGTTCCGCATCGACGTGCTTCACCATCTGTTTGAGCTCGTCCAGTTTTCCTTTTCCCAGACAGGTGGCAGGATGGGGATTCTCCCGGTTCTGCACAAGCGTTCCCACGACTTTCACACCAGCAGTATCCACGAGTCCTTTTAATTCGTCGAGGGCCTGATTCTTATCGATATGATTTGAGGGGGAAACAACGGAGACCAGAATGGCTCGTTTTGTTTTGACTTGTAGTTCTTCTCGTTTAGGATCCGCCAAGGAGTTGTAACCTTATCTAATATATAAAGAGGAGAGTAATATTGGGGCTCGACTGGAGCCCTGCCTCCTACTCTCTATTTTAACAGGTTGTCACTGAGAGAATAGGCTATTTATCTCTGTCTGACACCATTTCCTGTCTGGAAGTTCAGATTTCGATTGACAGCCGGTAAGGGAGCATTATTGAAGTTGTTTAATGATACAGATGTTTAATGAGAATGTTTCATTAAGACGATATCCAGCGCGTCGGCACGCGTGCAGGATTCCCAGTATTTTTTGAAATCCGGATACTCATTTTGAAACACAATCCCACCCAGATGATCTACCTGGCGATCACAAATCAGGAATGAATCTTCAACGCGAACGGTTGCCTGATAGCGGCCCCATTTGCATTCAAAATGATGTTCGTAGGGTAAGCCATAGCCGGTGAATCCAGAGGGAATCTGAATGCGATGACTGTCGGTGAACCGGATCGGACTGGGAGTCTGCAGGGCCGAGTTTCGTTTCTGAACGTTGATCAGACCGGCGGTCTGCATGGAGCCGATCCAGGGAATTCGAAACAGAATGATCTCTTCAATCTGTCTGGCCCATTGATCGAGGGTTGTATGGCAGCTGTAACGGACCGGTTCAGAAATCTCTTTCAGGTTCAGGAATCGTGGCTCCTCGATACGGGCTCCCGTCCAGGTAGAGGCCAGTTCTTTTTCCAGTGTCAGCGATGTGTAGTCTTCATTGCGGTTCACATATTTCAATCGAAATTCCATCGCCGTATCACCGGATGTAGTGACTTCCGATGTGAACTGATAGCTGCAGTCGTCAGCGAGAATTCCTTCACAAACGCGATTGATCTGATGCCGCTCTGGACCTCCTTCCGGAATGGTTGTGAGTTCGCCTCCTTCACGATTCAGCAGCAGCGCCTGTGTCCCCTGATCATTAAACGGAATGTCTTTGAAAGTGACCGGTCCTCCCGCTGGATCCAGCCACAGGCGTTCGCCACTGGAAGTGGTAACAGAAACAATCGCATGATCGAAACGGGCACCGGGCAGCAATGCCGCCGAACCATTCATACGCGTCAGTAGAATGGCGATTGAAGATTGAATTTGTTGATGTCTGAGTAGAGAGACCAGCAGCGAAGATTTATCTTTGCAGTCGCCGCGCATGTCTTCGAGCATCGATCCGACTTCGCGGGTTTTTTCCAGCGCCAGTTCATTCGGGTGTCTCCCGTATCGGACATCTTCTGAAGCATACTTGTAAGCGGTGAATATTTTCTCTTCTTCAGTCTGCTCTTCCTGCATCAGCTCGGCTGACAGCTTCTGAATCTGGGGAGGTGTCTTTTCCGGCGGTTCAAGATCGTTCAGATAAAAGCGATTGATTGGTTCCCAGGAAGGCAGAGTTGTGAAGTCCACCCACGGAAGAACCTCGCACGGATGTGGAGTGCCATCATCTGTTTCGTAACCCGGCAGATCATGCAGGTCCCACTGGTAGACCTGATAAGCGCCGTGCTGCCAGGTTTGCGGTTCCAGATCAGTGAGATGCAAACGGTACTCAAGTGTGAACGGTTGAGCGACAGCGACAGTATAACGAAGTCGTCGACAGGGAATGGAAAACTGAAAGTACTCCTGCCCCCACATGCAGGCCGCGATTCGATCCGGTACAAAGTGATCCAGCTGTTCTTCCAGTTCTACAATGACACCGGGACGAAGCGGATAAAAATTAATCGCTGTCTGTCCGTATGGCTGAACTACTTTTTTCGCTTTTCTGGCACTGCCGTCTGGCAGATAAACTTTAGCAGTCTGAATTTTATGCAACGCTGTCTGGCGATCATAAAACCGATAGACTTCATCCCATTGCGCCAGAGATTCATTTGAGTTCAACGCGGTCACGTTGTGTGCGCGTCGTGTGATGGTACCATCGCGATGCAAAACCGCTGTTGCATCGCTGAGTAAGATGAATTCGCCCCAATGCTGTAACGCTTCTTCAGAGACAGTCGGCTGACTGATTTCGTGATAAGAAATTCGTGGTGCAAAACACAATGTGTTTCGCGCCATCTTAAACCGGGTACGCCACAGTTTTCGTTTTGGTTTTACAGGCCGATCTGTGCTGAGTTGATTCAAGGCAAGGGCACTTTCCGTCTAATCAGAATCGCGATGGAATCGAAATCTGATTGTAGCGTTAAATCAAGTCATGGTACCAGTATAAGAAGAAGGGGTGTGTATTAATGAATACGTATGCTGTGCGAGAGCGATTCAGGGACTTACGTTCGCAGATTAGCGAGTCATTAAAATAGAAGAAGCGATCGAAAAACCGATCGCTTCTTACTCGTTATGGCTTGTTGTTTCCTGCTGCTAATAGAAAGACAATGCTTACTTTTTAGCGGCTTTTTTCTTTGGAGCAGCTTTCTTTTTAACTGCTTTTTTCTTTGCAGCTGCCTTTTTCTTTGGGGCGGCTTTCTTAGCAGCTTTTTTAGGAGCAGCCTTCTTCTTTGGAGCAGCTTTCTTCTTCACTGCTTTTTTCTTTGGTGCTGCTTTCTTCTTGGGAGCAGCTTTCTTTGGTGCTGCCTTTTTAGGTGCTGCTTTCTTTGCCTTTTTCTTTGCCACCGCAAATCCTCCTTTGAGAGTTAAACGAGGGCTGCCAAAGCTCCTAAAATAGGAGCTTTTGAT
>JAGQQP010000251.1 GCA_020426085.1 Planctomycetaceae bacterium
TTATAAAAAAACACTGATGCCGGCCATTGAAGAACTCGTGGAGATCGGAAAAAGAGCAGGGGTCAAGGTTCATATTTCCCATATGAAAGGTCAGCATCCCGGTCAGGCGGAAGAGGCTCTGGAATACATCGACAAGGTCGCCCGCCACGAAGTCGATATCTCGTTTGACGTGTATCCGTATCAACCCGGTTCCACCATGCTGCATTTTCTGCTGCCTTATGAAGTGTTCGAAGACGGCCCGAAAAAAGCGATCGAAAAACTGAAACTCCCCGAAATGCAGCAGCGATTCAAATACGGGCTGGAAAATTACCTGCTGGATATTTCGGCAATTCAGATTGCCTGGGTGCTCACCGAAAAGAACAAACAACATCAGGGTAAATCGTTAAGCCAGTACGTGGAAGAATCGGGGCTTCCCAAAGAAGAAGCTTTGATCAACCTGTTGATTGAAGAAGAGATGGCAGTGCTGCTGGTCTTCAATATGGGTGATGACCGACTCGTGGATCCGGTCTTGAAACACGACCTGTATATGATGGGAACAGACGGCATTTATATGGAAGGGGGGATGATTCACCCGCGCCAGTTCGGTTCGGCAACCCGGCTGCTCGGCCCCTGCGTGCGGGACCATCAGCTCTTTTCACTGGAAGATGCTGTCTATAAATTATCCGGGTCTGCTGCAAAACGGTTTGGCATGGCGAATCGCGGCTTTGTGAAAGAACAGCATTTTGCGGACCTGGTGATTTTTGATCCGGCCACCGTACAGGACCATGCCACCTACGATAACCCGCAGCAGTTCTCCAGCGGCATCGATTATGTTCTCACGAATGGAGTTCCCATCGTACATAATAACCAGCCGCTGGAAATCACTTCGCCAACATTACCGGGGCGTTATCTCCGCTATCAGCCTAAATAAGGCTGCAAGCGGGCCGCTGTCTGGGGATCGCGATACTGGTCCTTACCAATGCCATATACCGCACCGACCTCAACAGCCTGTTCCTGGTACTCAGGGTAATTGGAGACCAGCATTAACGGACTCGGTTTGACTTCGGAACTGGCTTTAATCTTCTGGATGAGTTCAATGCCGTCACTGTAGTCGGCATCCAGTTTGCGGTTGATCAGCACCAGGTCGTACTCACTCGATTTCAATTTTTCGAATGTATCACTTTCCACGTCTGCCTGTTCAATCTTCACATCGAAGTGGCTGGATAGAAAACGCGATAAAGAACTGGCATCCGGCATACATTGCCCGACGCTTAAGACACGTTTTGTCATTGCTGTAATCCTCTCTGACTTATTTAAAATAATATTATGATAATAAGGAATGAGTTCAGCCACACAGGCGGGACAGTTCCTGAATTGCTTCTAAAGCATCTTCCACATCCGGAACCTGAACTCCCGGCTCACGGCCGTGATGATCACACTCTTCCAGCAGCAGCAGATCTTCATAGTTTTCATTCGCCATCAAACGCCGCCGGGCACGTACGCCCAGCGATCCATCCCGGATGGCATGTGCATCCATATGATGCTGAATCAGCCAGGCAGTCCTTTCTGTAATCAATCCTTCCAGTGCCTGCAATCCTGCCTCGACATGATTATGTGGATCGATGGCTTTTCCGACATCATGCAACAAAGCTGCCAGTTGAAACTCTTCGTCATAAGGCAGTTCGTCACACGCCAGATCATACACCTGCAGGCTGTGGTACAGCGCATCGCCTTCCGGATGATATTTTTTAGACTGCTTGACTCCCGCTAAAGGGAGCAGCAACAGCCGGTACATCTGGAACCGGTCGATACTCTCTTCGACTTCCGCCAGCCGCTGATCCAGATCGATCCCCGGGTATTCCTTTTCGAGCATCTGTTCAAACTCAGGCAATGTAGCGCGTTCAATTCGTTTCCCGGTAATCGAACATTTGAATCCATAACTCGAGCGCTCGGTCGGATACATAGTCAGTTCGACAGGAAATTCATCCTGAATATGAATGTGTGTAAAAATCCGTTCTTCGCCATGTTTTTTTACGGTTTTGTGTTCGACACGGTAGGAAATCCCTTCCTCATCCAGCTGCGCCGTGATGGCTTCACAACTGTGTGAAAACACATGAATATCAATATCCGAACCCTGTCGAATATGGCCGGTCAGCGTGCTGCCGATCAGTTTGGGATGAAAGGGCTTGAACATGCGCAGAAAACGCAGCGCCTGGAGTCGCATGCCCAGCAGGTTTTCGGTTCGGGATTCACCCTCAAACGTACAGGCAAAACGCTGGATTTCGTCTCGAATTTCGCGATTACTGGGCAGATCGGCGGGTTTCACCCAGCCCTGGCAGACCTTGCGGGCCGCTTTCATTTTGGCCCGATAATACTCCGTTTCCTGTCGCGAATACATCAGTCGTGCCGCTTCAAAAATAATCTGGCGGCGCTGTTTACTCGAATTCATTCATTAATCGGTGAACGTTCTCACCGTCGAATCGTTGTCAGAGTGAAATGACATTAATGAACAGCCATGAATGTCAGTCAGCAGAGAATTCTAGCGTTTCAGATGAGAAAAGCAAATCGCTTTCGCGCTCGAATCCTGTTTACTTCGCTGCTGCAAGCTGTTTCTGCTTCCATTCATTGTACAGAATACTACTGCGAAAGCGGCTGAATCCGGCGCCGGCTCCAACACTGGCCGGCTTGGCGCCAAAATCAAGACCGCGAATCACCAGGGGGGAAGTCTCTGAAACTTCCCAGTCTTCAGGCTTATAGCGATGATTGAATGAATTATTGGGACGACGAAATACAAAGGCCAGTGTCTCTCCCAAGGAAGTCTCATCGGTTTTTCCCCAGAACTGGTTCCAGCTTTTGACATCGGTCACACTGGACTCTGCCTTGCCACTCATTCCCAGCCAGTCATTGACGTCATACACATTCGCTTCACCAGCAAATGACCGATTTTCTTTTGAACCTTTATTCGACAGCATCGAAAGCCCCAGGTTTTCGACTTTGAACGCACAATGATCACTCTTCACATTGATATTTTTAACAAAACGCTCAAACACGAATCCCTCTGAACCCTGAACCGTACAATACGAAAGATTCAGATTTATATCACCACCTGCAGGTGTCCCCGTGCTTTTCAGAACAGAGAAGATTTTCCGCGAGAAAAGAATCGAATCATCAACCGAAATCGTCTGTTTTCCAGTCCCCTCGATTTCAAAGGCGGCTCGTCCTCCCACGAAAAAGCAGTTGGTGATTGTCGAATCGGTTGGCTTTGAAAACTGGACCGCAGCCATGCCTTTATCGTTCTGTTCTGAGATCGAACAGTTCAGCATTTTCAAATTTCCGCCATTCACCACAATCGCTGCCCAGGGCACATCCTTACCAACTTCTGGTGGATCAAATTCAAAGCCGATGCCTTCCAGCGCCAGCGTACCCTTTGAAACCCGCAGAATATGGCGTACATTGGGATCACGTTCCGGCCTTGATCTCAACCCCAGACTGTTCTTCCCGCGTTCATACTGAAAGATCGGGGCATAGCCAAATCCGGCTTCGATGCTCAGATCCTTATCAATTTCCAGATGAGGCACTCCAAAAGGCCCATCCCCATTCACACGAATTAAATCTCCCGCTTTGGCAGCAGCGACTGCAGCCTGCAGGGTTTCAAACTCCGGCTTTTTCTCCTGGGTATA
This sequence comes from Planctomycetaceae bacterium, assembly GCA_020426085.1. Taxonomy (GTDB): domain Bacteria; phylum Planctomycetota; class Planctomycetia; order Planctomycetales; family Planctomycetaceae; genus Gimesia. Next base: position 3,660 of record JAGQQP010000251.1, read on the forward strand.
AATCTGAAACTTCTTTTCAGGCTCCCCGTTCAGCATGCGCGAGATATCACTGCCCAGATTGGCCTTGCGCAGGAACAGGATTGCAAAAGCGGTCTCTGCCAGTTTCCCGCGCGAGTCTTCCCAGCTGCCATCCTCTTTCTGAGTCTGGATCAAAGCGGAGGCTCCCTTGGAAAACCAGTCCGTTTTCCCCAGGTTTTCCAGGCCCAGCAAGACACCGACACGTTCAGTCGACCAGAGAAAATAACGGGCCGAGGACGCGTTGATACCCGCAGCATATTCACCTGCCATCTCCAGTCCTTTAGCAAAAATCGGATCGGAGATCAGAGTGTCGCCTTCCTTCTTCGTCTCTTCCCGGGTGCCAGCTTCCTTGAGAATGTCCTGGCTCATCGAACGAATCTTTGTCGCACGAGCCACCGTCAGACAAAACAGGCCAGCCAGCGTCATCGAGTTCCTTGAAGGTTCTTTCATCTCTTCGGTAGGAAGTTTATATGACCAGCCTCCATCTTCGTTCTGTGTTTCGACAAACCGTCGCGCCACACCGATCATTGGATCGTCGATATTGATGTTCGAACGGGAAGCCGTCCACAACCCCAGCACCGCAAACTGGGTGCAACTGTTATCGCCGGGAGAGGTTCCCAGTTTGGGACGGCCGCGCGGGTTATTCAAACTACTTGCAGACGCCAGCGGGCAAGTGTAACTCCAGCCTCCCGTTGTGGTCTGACCGGCAATTAAACGCGCGGCAAACCGGCGAATTTCGGCTTTATCATCTCGATTACCAATCCGCGATAACAGCAGGATTGCCAGCGACAGGTCATATGTCGATTTGAGCTTCTCAGAGTCCTTCAGGACAAACAGTCTGCCTTTCTGAATCAACGGGTCATTGACTGGGACTCCATTTTCCAGCAGTGCCATGGTACAGAGGGCGGTGATCCCCACCGGGTGCCCCTCGAATTCCCAGCTGCCATCTTCTTTCTGCTGAGATTTGAGAAACTCAACTCCCTTAAGCCGGGAAGCGGTCACTTCCTCTTCGGTCTGTGCCATCAAACTTGAAGACACGACTGCTGATACGAAAGCAAAACTAATACTGAAACACACATATTTAAACAGATGACGGCGCATCACTGTCTACTCCAGGCGGGAAAGAATAGATCCTTAAAGACAATCATATCTTTAACAAACATTCATCTATTCTAAATCAAGCGTCTGGAAAAGCGAAATGGAAAAATTGAAAATCCAGGCCCCAAAACAAAAAGTAAAACAAAACCAAAGCAGGACTACTTAGGTTGAGCCGACTTTCTGGCCTGATTTGTCAGTTCGTGAATTTTGGAAACCACCCGCTGCTCGACCGACTCAGCAAAGGGACCGGGATACGAAGAATAAATCATGGCTCTGTTCCCTTCATACCCGCCTTCCTTGAGGACCCGCAGACTGGGGAGGTAGCCGAACACGTGGTTCGAATAGCCGGCAATCCAGACGACCGGTTCCTGTTCGCCGGAGTTCCCGGTTCCCGATTTCAGTTCCTGCTGCAGTCTGAGAGAATAATCCACAACTGTTTCACCACAAATGGCCGCTAAAGTCAGATCATTTCCAAACTGAATGACCTGCAGCGGGAAGGCATAACTCGTCTGAATGCCTCCGCGTTCTTCGAGCTGATCCAGCAGTCGAACCGCATGGCTCTGCTCATATTTATTGCCTGTTTCCTTGCGTTTGAGCAGTTCTTCCCGGGAAGGGGGAGTCGCAAATTCCAGTTCCACCTCTTCCAGGGCAACTCCCAGCGGTCCATGTATTGCACGAGGCTGCTTAACGGACAAAGCCACTTCGACAGCGTTGGAAAGTGCGCGACCGTGCTGTTTTGCGAGATCCAGAGACCGTCGCGGATAGGGATTCTGATCTCCGCCACAGCCCATCATGAACAGCGCCACCATTCCCGGATGAGCGGCTTCCAGGTATTCCTGGGCATACCCGGCATAGTCGCCACAAAACTGATAAAAACTGAGCGTCGTGTTGTGACAGGCATAACCAAACAGAGCAGCCATCAGAGAGCTGTCTGGCCGCTCTACAATCAATACCGGCACCCGTTGATCTACCGGTCCTTCAGGATAGGGGCTGTTAATGACTCCCTCAGAAGTAGGCAGACGACGGTTCATGGCAAATCCAGCTCGCGCGGAAGCATACTTCAGTTGAACCGGTTCAAGTCGCGGGAGCGTTGTTTCGATCGCTTTGAGAAGTTTCTCAACCAGCATTTTCGTGTACTGACGGGCTTCCGCACCTCGATCTCCCCCCAGTCCCCGGCGGGTCGCTTTATCTTCCCGTAATTCGGGTCCGCAATGCGTATGTGATGCATTCATCAGGAGCGCAGCTGAGGGAATATTGAAATCCGATTCGAGGCGCGCAGCAATCGGATCTCGCAATGCAGGCGTGATTCCAATCAGGTCAGTCGTAATGATCACCACTTTTTGACCGCGGGTATCTTCCAGAATCAACAGCTTGGCATACAGATCATGTACCTTTCCCTCTGAGGGTTTCGTGCGGGCGGCATAACCTGACATCCACATGGGTTTGTCTGGGGTGATCACAACTGATGCTGCGGCACCGCGCCATTCCGATTTCGTATTCGTTTCCGCCGCAGTAACTCGAGTTATTGCAACAGACGTTAACCAGTTGACAAGCACAGTCACCAGCAGTAAACGCAGTAA
>JAGQQP010000252.1 GCA_020426085.1 Planctomycetaceae bacterium
TGTTTGATGAACTGGAATGCTTCCCGGGTCAATAAATCGTGTGAATAGGTTTCGCGTTTGACAGAGACCCGTTTCTGTGGGCCGAGTTTGTTTCCGGGCAGGACAACTTTCTGTTCGTTCTTCCAGAGATATTCGGGATAGTAATTGTGAGCATTTCCCTGGTCGAGATATCCGAACCAGAAATCGAATCCCTGCTGGCTGGGAACTCCACTGGTTTCAGGAAGCCCGAGTGCCCACTTGCCGACACCGCCTGTGGCATAACCGGCTGCTTTTAACAGTGTGGTGACGGTCGTTGTACCTGCCGGGAAAACGTACTGTTCGTTCTGGCTGATGGGAGTGTGTCCGCTGTGCTGGCCCGTCAGTAACACCAGTCGCGAGGGGCGGCAGACGGTATGCCCGGAATAGTGACTGGTGAACCGCATGCCCTCTTTGGCCAACTGGTCGATATTCGGAGTTTGGATCACCTTCTGTCCATAACATCCCAGGTCACCGTAACCCAGATCATCAGCCATGACGTAGATGATATTGGGTTTTGTGGCTGCATCAGCGCATACTTGAAGCGAAATTGTGAACAGGAAAATCACTGGAATCAAAAATAGAAACCGTCGAGGGCAGAGTATGGATAGCATTACAAACCTGTTACTGAGTGAAAGATTTTTTAGGAGTGTGTAATTGAAGATTGATGAAGACTTATCGTGATTGTTTTAAAGCCGGGAATTCAACGATGACTTTAATGGCGCCATCGCGGCGATCGCGGAACAGTTCAAATGCCTGCTGGATCTCAGCCAGCGGGAACCGATGAGTGATGATCGGTGTGACGTCGATGCGACCTTCCGCGAGCCATTGCATTGCCAGTGGAAAATCGTAATTAAAGTCGGGGTTCATGCTGGAATGAACGGTGATATTTTTGAAGACCAGATCGCGGAGACGCACCTGATCGATGGTTTCCGGCGGGACTCCAAATACGAGAATACTGCCTGCCTGCCGACAGAGTTCGATACAGAGATTCAACTGCTGGTCGGCATGACCGACGGCTTCGATGACGATGTCAGGCAGTTCCCCTTTCAGGATTTCTCTGACTGCGGCAACGGGTTCGGTGTGTTGATTGCAGATCGTGGCGGTTGCACCCATGGAGGAGCTGACCTGCAGCCGAGATTCGAGCAGATCAATGCCGATGATTTCTCGGGCCCCCATGTTACTGAGGGCTGCATTCATTAATTGTCCCATCGGTCCCTGCCCGACCACGGCGACTGTCTTGTCCAGCAGGTTAGGAAGTTTTTTCAAAGCAAATAAAGCCGTTCCCAGAGGCTGGGCCATCAATGCATGTTCTTCGGGGATATTGGTGGCGATGGGAATGGTTCGCGTTTCATCCAGAATGAATCGTTCCCTGAGCCCCTGCTGCATGACGGGAACCGCCAGGACCCGGTCCCCTGCTTTCCAGCGTAGACCATTGGTGGCTGTAACGGTACCGATCATTTCATGGAGCGAGTGGCCGATTTCGATTTCCCATTCATCACTGCCTGTAAAGTACGGTAGATCCGAACCACAGAGACAGGTGGTTTCCGGCTGGAAGATGATTTCGCCATGACCTGACTCTGCCTGGCTGACAGGAGATAATTCGGGTTCGGGGAGTTCGATGAGTTCGATTTTTCCGGGAGCGACAAGGTGGCTGGCTAACAATGAACTGATCCTGAAAAATGAGAATCCATGATTGTCCCGGAAAAAGATGTCAATTCTGGAAGCAGTCATGCGGAATGGGTATAGTAATATAAAATATACGATACAGCTTAAATTGCAATGTTGAGCCACTGCGCTGCGTCAGTTAAGCATTATTAAGACAGGGAACCGAAGAATGGACAAGCAGATCACCGTTGCCGTGTTGACTAATGAAACGGGGGCACATTTAAGCCTTTACTTTGCGGCTTTGAAAGAGATCAAAGCGGTTAAAGAGGTGATCCTGTCGGACCCCGGGCAGACTCAGGTCGCAACGGCGCGAAGTCAACTTGGTTCAAAACTGACTGCCGTCTATGATCAACCTGAAACGCTCTTTCAGCAGGAAAAACCCGAAATGGCACTAGTGACGATGCAGGCCCGGCAGGCCCCACGGGCCATCAATCTGGCATTGGACCATGGCTGTCACGTGTTTTCAGAGAAGCCGGCCTGTCTGAGTGTGGAGCAGTTTGAGCCTCTGGTTCAGAAGGCGGAAAGTAAGCATCTGCATTTATCACTCGCCCTGGCGAATCGATTGAATCCGGAAATCCAGTTTGCCCGGTCTTTGATCCAGGGAGGTTCGCTGGGAAAGATCTACGGCGTGGAAATGACTCTGCTGGCAGATCAGACACGGCTGACAAGTCCTGCTTATCACAAGAGCTGGTATGCCCACAAGGATCAGGCGGGTGGCGGCTTTTTATCGTGGCTGGGGATTCACTGGCTTGATCTGTCGATGTATCTGACGGAGTCTTCCATTACGGATGTCGCAGGATTTACTGCTTTGGTAGGAGGCCAGCCGATTGATGTGGAAGACTCAGCGGCACTCTCATTTCGTTATGCTGACGGTTTTCTGGGAACCTTGACAGCGGGTTATTATATGAAACAGGGATACCAGTCGATGATCAAAATCTGGGGAAGCAAAGGCTGGCTGGAGATGCTTCCTTTTGAAGAGCGTCATCTGGAATGGACGTTGAATCACAATGGCAAGACATTGAAATTTGACAAATCGACTGAGCCTCGCGGTTATACTCCCGCTGTCGAAAAAGCGGTTTTAGCTGTCGCCAATGATCAATCTCCATTATTGACCAGCCGCGAGAGTTTACGAATCATCAGAACGACTTATGCCTTTTATGAAGCAGCCAGGACAGGAAAGACCCAGTCGATTCCACAAAACTGAGCGACGATTTTCCCCTAAATGTATTCGTCGTCGTCTTTCAGATCTTTCTCTGTGATAATGCGATGGCCCTGCTCCGATAAGGTTCTGATTCCCAAGTCGATATCGTCCACGCATAAGGCGATCGCTCCTCGTCCATGTCTGCGATAGAGCAGCGGATAGGTGTAATCGATGTTGACTTCCGCCTGCAGCAGCGACAGGCAGATTCGCATGTAAGGCTGTGTGTCGTCAGGAAGTTCTACGCCGATCAGATCTTTTTCAAAGAAAGTGTAGTTGGAGAGTTCAAAAATCTCCCGGGCCCGTTCGTAATTGTCGAGTACGATGCGGCTCATGGCCACATCGACGGAATCAACCGTACTTAAGGCGATGATTCTGAGATCAAATTTTTCCAGCAGTTTTAATAGCTGATGGAGATACCCGACCCGGTTTTCCATAAACACACAAAATTGGCGCAGGCAAGGCCATTCTTTGCCTGGTTCCCCGGTGGGGTAGGAAGATTGATCTTCGAATTCCATCTATTATTCTCTCCACGATGTGAACAAATCAGGATTGAAAGACGGCACAGAACATCATTCGAACCTGAACTTGCAGCGTGATAGAACCAGTATATTCGGTTCTCATCAAGTTCTTATCTACCGGCAATTTAAGAAAATAACTCGATAGCGTCAATAAGAGGTCACTTCTCCTGTTCCCTGGCTGAGGAAATAAGTCTCGGCGGATCAAATTCCTCTGGAATCTATCAGGGAGATCCCTATGATTCGCATGAGAATTGGACCTTGTTCCGGTTCGAGCGTTAAAAAATCAGCCTGAATCCGGGAGTTTCTGCATTGATACGTACTTTTCTGTTCGACATGGGGAATGTGCTCGCTTTTTTTTCACATGATAAGATGTGTGAACAAATGGGGGGACTCTGCGACCGATCCCGAACAGAGATCCAGAATCTTTTAATTGAATCGGGGGTTCAGTGGGAATACGAGCGCGGTAAGCTTTCTCCGGCTGAATTTCACAGCTGGTTCGAACAGGCTGTCGAAAAAAATGTTGATTTTAATGAGTTACTGACCGCTGGCTCGGATATTTTTGAACTCAACACTACCATCATTCCCGTGCTGGATTCTTTAAAATCTCAGGGATATCGACTGGTACTCCTCTCAAATACATGTGTTTCTCATTTTGAGTTCATCTGGAATGAATACGAAGTACTGCAGCGATTTGATGACTTTGTAACGTCTTACACTGCCGGTGCAATCAAGCCGGAGCGGGCTATTTTCGAATGTGCGCTGGAAAAGATTCAGTGTGCTCCAGAAGAAGCATTTTATACGGATGATATTCCCGAATATATCAGTCTCGCTCGCCAGCTGGGGCTGCAGGCTGAAGTTTTTACTGACACCGAGTCGCTGATTCAACAGCTGGCACAGCGGGACATCCGGGTCTGAGTGTATCTGATTGCAACCCGGATGATGTTTCGCAATGTTAGCCGGAGATAACCTCCGGTTAACAGAATGTTCAGCATTCTTAGCTGTGGTCTGCCTGCTCTCTCAGGTTCTAGACAGTCGTTTCCACTCTTTGGAACATTGTTTGCGGTATACGGTGACCGAAGTTTCGAGGTGCGCCCCCGGTTTCCTCGATTTTCGGCGTATATTCAGAACTTACCGTTCTTTTCAAATAGTGGAAGGCGTTATGTCGGTCGATTCTTATCCGGAGACTCTGGAGTCACAACATCCTGAGAGTGAGCAGCGGTCTTACCGGGAAATGTTCTCGATGGGATGGCCTCAACTGGTGACCTGTCTCTGGTTTGCACTACTGTTTTTCTACTTTGGTAACGTGCATATTTTTTATTCCGATATCTGGGGCCATGTTTCCTACGGCGAATGGATTGTGGCTCATCAGAGTCTGCCTGTTTACGATCCATTTCTCTCTCTGGCAGAAGGGGTTAAAAGCATTGATGCTGCCTGGTTATCACAGGTTTTCTTTGCCAAAGTTTATGAAGCGTTTGGCGTACGAGGTTTATCACATATCTTTGCTCTAACGGTATTCACGACCCATGTGCTCTTCTGGCTGGCTTTTTACCTGAAAACAGGACGAGTCGGGATCAGTACTCTGGCGTCATTTCTACTGGTGGTCATTTCTTCCAGCCGCATTGCCATCATTCGCCCCGAGATTTTTGGAACGCTGTGCGTTGCGATGATGCTGGTGATCATGGCCTGGTCAGAGAAATATGATGTCTGGGATCGACTGGTCCATTCTGACGAAAACACGCGAAACTCGGGTAAAAAAGCTCCCTGGCCTTTGTTGCTGGCTCTTTATCTGGGAATTCCACTCATTTTCCTGGCATGGGCAAACCTGCATGGATCATTTGTGGTTGGCCTGGCGATTCTGGGGCTGCAGTTTCTGGGGAGAGTCCTGGAAGTGGGCTGGCGAACAAGAAGTCTGGTTGAGGTCTGTCGTGATCCCTGGGTCAGACGCTGGCTGGTGGTGACAGAGTTATCTGTCTGTGGGGCACTTCTCAATCCTTATCATATGGATCTGTTTCTAAATTCTCTGACGTTTCCACGAAATCCCAACCTGAAAGACGTGCTGGAGTGGGAGCCACTCGAATTCAGGGATGCTGAAGGGATCTGGTTCTGTGTTTCGTGGGTGCTGATGCTGGGGCTGTACCGCCACAGTCGGGAAACAATCCGGACGGCAGATGTCCTGCGTGTGGGTTTGCTTTCACTCGCTGTGATTATGGGAGTGAGAATGATCGGCTGGTTTTCCGTGGTTTTTGTCTATGCCATGGTTCCGCATCTGGCAAAAGTGATTCCCCGGAGGGAGTTACAGCTTCCTGATCCGAATGAGGATTCAAAAGAGCCACTTTCCTTCTGGTCACGAAAAACCCCTGTGATTACAGCAGTTTGTGCTCTGATTGTCTGGTTTGGATTTGCATTCTCCAATATTGCAACACCGTTATTTGGCGGAAAACCAAGGCCGCTGGATAAAATTTACAGTCAGGGAACGCCCCGAAAATTGACCGAATTTTTAAAAGAACACCCTCCCCAGGGGCAGGTCTGGAATCCTCAGTGGTGGGGAGACTGGCTGGTCTGGGATGGACCAGAGGGGATGAATGTGTTCATGACGACGAATGCGGTGCACCTGACACCACCTCGAGTCTGGAAGGATTATCTGGGGATCGCCAGAGCCGATCGAAACTGGCAAACAGTCGCGGAAAAATACGCGGTGACCACATTTATTGTGCATAAAGAGAAACAGGTTCAACTGGATAAACAGGTTCGTCGACTGAAAGGCTTCAAAGTGGTTTATGAGGATGATTTGAGTCTGGTGGTGTCACGAGAACCGGAATTAATTGCTGCTACCGAACAGGAAGAAAAACAGTCTGAAGAACAACCTGTTGACGAAAAAACAGTTGAAGAAATGCAGGAGGTGCAACCATGAGTCCTCAGGGCATGTCTTTGAAATCAAAACTGAAA
>JAGQQP010000253.1 GCA_020426085.1 Planctomycetaceae bacterium
CGTATTAGTTCGTTCGAGGACTCTCTGCGTCCTAATCTTCCGCATGAACTCGAAGTTGGCAATGGTATGACCGGCTCCGCTCAACATCAGACAGTCAATCCAGTTCAAGGTCAGATAGTCTATGTCCCAGCATACTCTCATGTATATCACGGTAAGGGGAAGCCGCACCTATTAACCATTACCTTGAGCATTAGAAATACCAGTGTTGACGATGAAATAGTTCTCAAATCCGTAAAGTATCACGGTACGCGAGGCACGTTGGTCAGGTCTTATCTCGACAAAGCCGTTCGCATACCGCCCATTGGAACGACCGAAGTAATAATCGAACGTGAGGATGCGTCGGGAGGAAGTGGAGCAAACTTTCTGGTCGAGTGGTTCGCCAATCAGCCGGTAACCGCACCAATCATCGAAGCGGTGATGATCGACACAAAACCACAGCAGAGCATTTCCTTTGCTCGACGCGGGGTCGTCATCAAGGAAACGGTGCAACGTGATACTCCTGCCGAAAAGTAGTACTTTTCGGCCTCGCAATTAAATTAAAGAGGAAAAACCCACATGTCGAATTCACTTACCACAGAAGAACTGTCTCAACTTGATGCGTACTGGCGAGCGGCAAACTATCTCTCCGTCGGGCAGATCTACTTATTAGACAACCCGCTATTAAAAGAACCGCTGCTCAAGGAACACATCAAGCCGCGTCTGCTCGGACATTGGGGGACCACGCCTGGATTAAACTTTTTGTACGTGCACCTGAATCGGGTCATCAGGAAACACGACTTGAGCATGATCTACATCACTGGACCGGGGCACGGGGGACCAGGCCTGGTCGCTAACACTTACCTGGAAGGGACCTATACCGAACATTATCCGAACATCACGCAGGACGAAGCCGGTATGCAGCGACTGTTTAAACAGTTCAGTTTTCCTGGCGGAATTCCCAGCCACGTTGCACCGGAAACACCTGGCAGCATTCACGAAGGCGGTGAACTGGGGTATTCACTGTCACACGCTTTCGGGGCCGCCTTCGATAATCCCGATTTAATCGTTGCCTGTATCGTAGGAGATGGCGAAGCGGAAACAGGCGCACTCGCCACGAGCTGGCACTCCAACAAATTTCTCAACCCGATTCACGATGGCGTCGTATTGCCGATTCTACACCTTAACGGTTACAAAATCGCCAATCCCACGGTACTGGCTCGCATCAGCCACGAAGAACTGGACCAGTTACTGCGTGGCTACGGTTACACCCCCCATTATGTCGAAGGCGACGAACCGGAACAGATGCATCAACTGATGGCAACAACGATCGAAGAAGTCACCCGCGAGATCCAGCAGATCAAGCGGCATGCGCGGGAGAATAACGATACGACCCGCCCACGCTGGCCCATGATCGTACTCCGCTCGCCCAAGGGATGGACGTGCCCGCGAGAAATTGATGGGCGGCAAATCGAGGATAGCTGGCGGAGTCACCAGGTACCGATGGGCGAAATGCACGAGAATCCGGAGCACGTGAGAATGCTCGAACAATGGATGAAAAGCTATCGTCCCGAAGAGCTGTTTGATGAACGGGGAGCGCTACGAGGGGAACTCAAGGCGCTTGCACCACGCGGCGAACTAAGGATGGGAGCCAACCCACACGCCAATGGTGGACTGCTGCTGAAAAGCCTCTGTTTACCTGATTTTCGGGACTACGCCGTCGAGTTCTCCGATCCAGGCAGCGTCACAGCCGAAGCCACGCGTGTACAAGGCAAATTCATTCGCGACGTGATGAAAGAGAACTTGCAAAGCCGCAACTTTCGCATCTTCAGCCCTGACGAGAACGCCTCAAACCGCTGGGGGGACGTGTTTGAAGTCACGGAACGCGGTTTTGTCGGTGAGACCCTGCCGAGCGATGATCATATTTCTCCGGACGGTCGTGTGCTGGAAATGCTTTCGGAACACCAGTGCCAGGGTTGGCTCGAAGGTTACCTGCTTACCGGTCGGCACGGTTTTTTTAATTGCTATGAGGCGTTTATCCACATTATTGATTCGATGTTTAACCAGCATGCCAAATGGTTAAAGGTCTGCAACCAGATTCCCTGGCGACGTCCCATCGCGTCGCTGAACTATTTGCTGTCGTCACACGTCTGGCGGCAGGACCACAACGGCTTCAGCCATCAGGACCCCGGTTTCATCGACCACGTGGTAAACAAGAAAGCCGAAATGGTTCGCGTTTATCTTCCACCCGACGCCAATTGTTTACTGTCCGTCACCGACCATTGCCTGCGAAGCCGCAACTATGTGAACGTCATTGTAGCCGGCAAGCAGCCGGGACCACAGTGGCTGACGATGGATGAGGCCGTCAGGCACAGCACAGCGGGCATCAGCATCTGGGACTGGGCCAGTAACGATCAAGGTGGAGAGACCGACGTGGTTCTTGCATGCTGCGGCGACGTGCCGACTCTCGAAACGCTGGCAGCCGTGGATATTATGCGCCGCGAACTTCCGGATATAAAGATTCGCGTCATCAACGTGGTCAACCTGATGAAGCTCCAGGACCCCAAAGAACATCCACACGGGCTACCGGACAAGGACTTCGATGTCATGTTCACGACCGACAAACCGATTATTTTCGCCTTTCACGGTTATCCATGGTTGATTCATCGACTGACATATCGCCGCACAAATCATAAGAATCTTCATGTCCGAGGTTATAAGGAAGAAGGCACGACAACGACGCCGTTCGACATGGTTGTCCTGAATGACCTGGATCGCTTTCACCTTGTCGAAGATGTAATCGATCGCGTGCCAAAGCTGGGGGCCAGGGCTGCATACGTCAAGCAGCGATTGCGAAACAAGCTGATCGAACACAAGCACTACATCGCCGAACATGGCCAGGACATGCCAGAGATTCGGAACTGGAAGTGGCCGCAAAAGGAGCATTGATCAGTATGAGTATTCTCGTCCTGAATGCTGGATCAAGCACGTTGAAATACGCCCTGCTTGATGATGCGGCCAAAACGGAGCTTGTCGGAGGAGTAGTCGACTGGCACGGGGGCGATTCTACCGCCACGCTTCACTTTCGTACTCCTGGATGCGAAGATAGTCATACTCTTGTGGAATGCTCTGATTACCGGGGGGCTGTGTACGAAATACTGCACAGCTTGACTGCCAATGGTATTGATAAAAAAATCAGCATTGTTGGTCATCGTATAGTGCATGGCGGACCTGTGTTCAACCAACCAACTTTGATCGACGACCATATGCGTGAAGAGTTAGAGCAAATCAGCACACTTGCCCCGCTGCATAATCCGCCGGCTTTAGCCGCAGTGGAGGCTGCCCGTAAAGTCTTTCCAGATGCAGCTCACATCGCTGTATTCGACACGGCTTTCTATTCTGGCTTGCCGATGCACGAGGTGCTGTATCCGCTACCCTATCAGTGGTTCGAAGAATACGGCATTCGCCGATATGGGTTCCATGGTATCAGTCACGCATACTGTGCGGCGCGTGCGGCCGAGATACTCGGACGTCAGGAAGATTTGAGTCTTCGACTAGTTATTTGCCACTTGGGCAACGGTTGCTCGGCGACTGCTGTTCGGGGGGAGCAGCCCGTGGCAACTACAATGGGATTCACTCCACTGGATGGTCTGATGATGGGAACGCGTAGCGGATCGATTGATCCAGGTATTTTGTTACACCTCATGCAGCAGCATGGTATGAATGGAGAACACCTTGACGAGAGCTTGAACCGACAAAGCGGCCTGCTGGGAATTTCCGGCGTGTCATCTGATTTTCGGGAAGTAGAACAATCAGCAAACGCTGGCCACAAGAGGGCGAGTCTGGCCATCGAAATGTTTGCCAGTCGCATTCGTTCAACGATTGGCGCATTCACAGTGACACTTGGTGGCATCGATGCGCTGATTTTTACTGCCGGTATTGGTGAACACTCTACAACACTTCGAAGCCGTGTGTGCAATGGATTACAATGCCTGAACCTTTTGCTGGACGAAGATAAGAATAGAGAGAACGATGCTGATTCAAACATCGCACAGATGGATTCAGCAGTTCGCATTCTGCTCATTCGCACTCGGGAAGAACAATCCATTGCTCGCGCTGCGCAACGCATTCGTCCAGGCTCACCCTGATCACGAGTAATGACTATATAATTATTAAGAATAAAGAATAGTAATGTCGGTAACGGATCGGCTCAGCGCTGCAACGTGCGGCTAGTTGAAATACCTGTCACACAATCCACATGAAAGAAAAATACGATGCAACGCTTCAAGAACATTCTGTCGTATGTCAATTTAGCGTTGGACGAACACCCGGCGTTGGAACGCGGAGTTCGACTTGCACGACATAACAATGCTCGCCTGACAGTGATGACGGTGATTGAAGAGCATCCGGCTCAGGCGCATAACCGCGCTGTTTGGTGTTTGCGCAGGTATGCGAAATTTTCGCATGACGTTTAAAGTGTTCTCGTGTGCATTTCAGTGGCCATTGGCGACCCGATGGGTTGTTGCCTGAAAAGCTTTATGCCGATAAGTATGGAGATCGAGCCCAGCAGGGTGTCCAGTCATCAGCAGATCCCAAAAGTAAACATACGGAGTCTTCTGTAATGGTAGTCATTTCCTCTTGATAATTACTGAATTTCTTCTGAGACCATATGTAGTAAGTCACCGATTGTTTTATGCTTTTCGATGGGATGCCGCAATGGTTGATCGGTTAAGACTTCATAGTGATTCTGACGGCCAATCTTCTCACGTTGGATAAAGCCTTCTTCTTCCAGATCCTGAATGATCCGCTGGACAGCACGCTCTGTTATTCCCACTCTTAACGCGACTTCCCGCAATACAATGGAAGGTTCGCGATGCAGCACGATCAGAACATGTGCATGATTGGTCAGGAATGTCCAACGGTTTCCAGAATCCTCTGAGGACTTCTTTCGAACTTCCCCCTTGAGGACATGCGGCGTGTCTTTCTCGTTCTGCTTTTCCGGTTCAACTCTGACGGATCCACTTTTTCGTTTATTTCTTGACGACTGATTCATCCAATTTTCTACCTGCTCAGAAAAGAAAAGCACGCCCTTTAGTCCCCTGAACTACTGCAGTTATTGCAACAGGGCGACTCAGATCCCTCTAGTGTATCGGATCCTGAGACGAAATCAAATTCACGAATAAAATTACTCCTCTCTCCCCCTGTGTTTTAAGCCTGTCAGTCACTTTATCCGGAATATCCCTCAAGTTTTTCAACATAAAAGACGAAACACAATTGACGACACTTTGTTCGTGTATTAAATTACGCGTATCTAATTTCACGAATATTGGTTTGCGAACTGGAGAACACCTGATGTCCAATGAAGTCGGTTTGGTTTTGATTCTTCCCACTTGTCTGCTGCTGATATTTTGGTTCATTCCCAGAAACCTTGCAAATACGCGGGTCAATCAACTTCGTCGAATAACTACTTTCCTCACAGGCAGTCAATGCGTTCTGGCAACTCTTATAGTTCTACTCTACTCCTTACAGGTATTCTTTGACCTCTCCCTGGTCAGATTGCCCCAAACCCTCAAAGCCGCTGGTTTTAACTTCCTGATGCTTGATGGCGCCTCTTGCTTAATGTTCTCACTGGTCAGCTTTGTCGGCTGGATCATTTGCAGTTATTCTGTCCGCTACCTGGATGGCGAATCTGAACAAGGCAACTATTTCCGTTGGACCGGGTTTACGGTGGGAGCAGTCTCCCTGATGGCAATTTCGGGAAACCTGCTCCTGTTTATTCTCGCCTGGGCGCTGTCCAGTCTGGGGCTCCATCACTTGCTTTTATTTTATAAGCATCGGCCTGCCGCTCAACGGGCTGCGTGGACTAAATTTACGGTAAGTCGAATTGGTGATGCTGCTTTAATTGGGACAGTAATATTGATTTATCAGGAATTTCAGACGCTCAATTTTACCGAGATCTTCGCTAGCATCCGGTTGCAGTCTGAGTTCAACTCTCCCCGGATCATGTGGGCCATCTCACTCCTGGTTGCAGGTGCTGTTCTCAAATCCGCGCAGTTCCCATTCCATACCTGGTTACCGCAAACACTGGATACACCAACTCCCGTTTCAGCTTTGATGCATGCCGGTATCGTGAATGCAGGTGGCTATCTCATGATCCGTACCAGCCCCCTGCTGGTATTGAATCCTACCGCGATGACCAGCCTGGCCCTCATCGGTACGATTACGACCTGTTATGCGGCAACTGTGATGCTGACTCAAACCAGTATCAAGAAGAACCTGGCGTATTCCACCATTGCGCAGATGGGCTTCATGATGCTGCAATGTGGCCTGGGTGCTTTTTCCGCCGCCATGTTGCATATTCTGGCTCA
>JAGQQP010000254.1 GCA_020426085.1 Planctomycetaceae bacterium
GAGGGGCTGCTGAGCTACTTCGATCTCGCGCCGCGGCAACGGGTGCTCTTCCGATCTTCGACGCCATCTTTGACGTGACCGATGATAATCAGAGTACTCATCGCCGGTGCGAGATTGTCGTGCAGACTGCCACTCCCCTGCACCATGTTTTCGATGAAATACTGTGGCTTCAGCATTTTTCCGATGTCGTGGTAATAAGCGGCCACGCGTACCAGCAGACCATTGGCGCCAATTTTGTCAGCCGCCGCTTCGCCGATGGTGGCGACCGAAATCGAATGATTATACGTACCCGGAGCACGACGCACCAGTTCCTGCAGCAGTGGATGTGATACGTTGCTCATTTCCAGGAGACTGATATCGGTGACCACCCCAAACAGAGATTCAATAAATGGTAGACTGCCAGCGACCAGGTAACCAGCAGCCAGGCACCATCCTGCCCCCTGCAGACTCTCCCAGAAAACCTGCTGGTCAAAGAAGCCGTTAGAGAGTTCCTGGTTGTTCACGAGATTGATGCCCCAGTAGACCAGGAAATAAGTCAGTCCCATACCAAAGCCCAGCTTGATCAGCGTGGATCGGGAAGAGACGTTTGCCAGGGATGTCACTGCCACCGCAGAAACACTCATCAATACGACGAAATGCCCCAGTGAGGCACCTGTCGACAGGCAAAGCACGAGAGACAGCGATAAAGCAGTCAGAATGGCCATCATCTGGTCATAGACAATCGCAAAGACCATTACCGTCACTACCAGCGGCAGTACTTCTGCACGCCAGGGATCATAGGAAAGCAGGCGCGCCAGAAATATGGTAAGAATGATCACGCTCAGATAGATACTGAGCCGGCTGACCGTGCGGGCCACCGCTTTTTTATTCCGCAACAGATGGTATCCATTCAGAACCGCAAGCACGACCAGCATGAGAAAGATGATGGTGACGCGAATGACCCGCTCATACGTCGGGACCTTTTTTTCCTTAGCTTCGTATTCCGCTCGCAGTAATGCCAGCTGATTGTCATCGATCAACTGCCCTGGTTCTACCAGAATGGTGCCACGTTGAAAGGTGTCAAAGATTTCTTCAACGAGGTTTCTGGCCTGATTACGTTCCTTGAGCGTTCTTTCGGAATCGTACACCAGAGTGGTAGGCGCCTGAAAGTGAATCCAGTGGGAAAGCACTGCAGTCAGGGGGGCCAGTCGCGGAAAATTTTTCCACTCACGACCGATGACTCCATTTTCTGACAGCTGATTTGGCAGCCGAATATCAAACGTGGTGACAATACGGCGGTTCCCGGTTTCATCGTTGATAATCGCAATGGCATCATCCGCTCTGATCTGATTTTTGGTCAGATCGTTCTCGTTCACGATTCCATATATCAATAGGGGTGAGATCAGCTTTTTAAAGTCAGCGATCAGATCGTCAATTTTTTTAGTATCATTGGAATCGGGGCTGCTGACCAGCGATTTCAGTTCAGCAAAGGTCTGCTCTGGTTCTTCCTGAAACTGGTCCATGAACTGTTCCAGTCGACGGGATGAAGTGAGCCCCAGTTCGGCTCGGGAGTCGGCATTCAGCTCATCCAGGGATTTTGCCTGGGCAATTGCAACCAGGTCTTCCCTCAGCAGCAGTGGCAGTTTTTCAATCAGTTCTGGCTGCTGTTTGAAAGAATAGGGAACTTCTGATTCCTTCTGCGTTCGTTCCCGGTCTGTTTCGATGGGGTTGGCGACTTTGAACGTGGAATTGGCCACGATCCCATGCTCGGAAAACATGCCCAGGCGATAGGGGAACGGGGCTTTCCAGCTTTCCACAGCCACCATGAGAATCAGGATGGTCAGCAGGCAGATGCTCAAGCGGGAGAGCGTCCCCCGATTGCTCAGTAATTCGCGCAGTCTGGAACTCAATTTGGAGGAATCGCGCAAACTGGCAGCGAGTGCAGTTCGGGATTTCTTTGAGCCAAAAAAAGCCATGAATTAACCTGAGATGATCTGAATGAAAAACGAGGGAATGCGGATGAGAATTAGACTGTGTCCAGTTTTACTGTAGCGTCTCCAGAAAAGTTTGGACCGAGTTTAATAGATTGAGTGACGATCTGGCTAAATGTAATGCCTGCTAATGTACGAGAGAATCTTCGTTCTGGTAAGCCTTGACGATTTCACCAACGAGTCTGTGTCTCACAATATCTTCGTTTTTTAATTGAGTGACTCCCACACCCTTAATGTTCCGCAGACGGTTGATGGCGTCTGTCATGCCGCAGGAAACATCAGGTGGTAAGTCAATTTGTGAAATATCTCCGGTGACCACAATTTTTGAGCCCATACCCATGCGGGTCAGGAACATTTTCATCTGGGTGACCGTCGAGTTCTGTGCTTCATCCATGATAATGAATGTGTTGTCCAGAGTACGCCCGCGCATGAAAGCCAGAGGGACGACTTCGACAATATCATTCTCCATGTAGCGCGTGACCTGCTCGTAGTCGAGCAGACTCCCGAGTGCATCCAGCAGAGGACGTAAAAACGGGTTCACTTTGGCCAGCATATCTCCCGGGAGAAAGCCCAGTTTTTCACCCGCTTCCACAGCGGGACGCACCAGTACGATCTTCCGAACCTGTTCGGTCCGCAGTGCGTTAATGGCCATTGCTACGGCCAGAAACGTTTTACCGCAGCCGGCAGGTCCTGTACAAAATACGAGATCATGTTCGGCAATGGTCTTGATGTAGTCTGACTGCCCCGGTGTTCTGGGGTGGACCTTTTTGGTTTTCTCGAAGAGGTCGATCGAAGACGGTGTGGCGATGGGAGCCTGTTTGGACTGTTTCCCCGTTGAATTGCCGTTGGAAAGCGCGGTCTGAACCTGCTCGCTTTTCAGCTGTTTTGTATTTTCAACGATTGCCTTCAATTCAGAGAAAATGCGGAGTGACTTCTGGATCTGAGAATCATCGCCGATGATACGCAGTTCATCGCCTCGATGAACTACATCTACCCCCAGTGCATCCTGAATGAGTCGTATATGACAGTCTTGTGTGCCCAGCAATATGGGAATCTGATCCGGATCAGAAAAGGAAAGAGTGGCTTCTGACATCAGAATTTCTACGTGCGCCTCCTGAGACCTAAGGAAAACATTTCAGAGCTTGAAAATAATGACAGGAAAATTTGTATTTCGCTACACTGAAATCAATGAAAAATACAATAAAACCAAGACCCGAACGTGCGGACAAAACCGGTCTGTTCAGGCTGAGATATAAAGTCTACTCCAGCAATCCGGTAAGAGAAAGGAGAGAGTTGGTTCTAAATGGGGTGATTTTCGTAAGTAAATAATTATAAAAGAGTTGTGTTATGTGTATTTTCTTCAGGAATCCCCGTTTTTTCCAGGAACGAATCAAAAACGAGACTGAAAGGTTTCAGATACATTTGGTTTTTCCAGCAGGTTACCCAGTTTAAATAACCGGTAATGTTTCGTTCTGAATGCGGTTGATGAATGTCAAGATCTATGGTTTGGGTAATGCGCCTGAGGGACCCTGATCAGATACTGTCGATTGTATTGGTAATACTCAAGAAGTGACCATAACCTGTTCGATGAATTGTTCATACAGAGCGAGATCAATCAGGATGAGAGATGCGCTGCACGTTCTGTTCCTCCGTTCAGAATCAAAACATCCAGTCTCCCGCGGGAACTGATGCAATCATACGTGAAAAGGTTTTTGGAAATGTACGAAACAAATTTTGGGTTCACGGATCGACCCTTCACCGTTTCACCTTCACCTGCCTGTTTTTTCGAGGCAGCAGAACACCAGCACGTTCTCGATGAATTACTGGTAACCATTTCAAGTCTGAATGGGATCACAATTTTGACCGGTGATGCCGGCACGGGAAAGACGGCTGTCTGTCGTCAGTTGATTGCACGTCTGGAAGATCAGTTCCAGATCCAGTTCGTCGAACACTGCAATTTTCCCACTGTCAGAGCTTTGTTACAGACGCTGCTGTACAATCTGACCGACTGTTATGAGAAAGTCAGCGAGCAGGAATTAAGACTGGCTTTGACCGCAGAAGTCCGTTCCTCTTTTTTGAACCACGGCCAGCCTTTGCTGGTACTCGTCGACGAAGCACATTTACTGAGTGTTCCGTTTCTGGAAGAATTACGTGTTCTGTCTGATATTGCCTTTGATGGCAAACCGGCACTGCAGTTACTCCTCTGTGGACAGACCTCGCTGGAAGAAACCTTGATTCAGCCTGCATTGTCCTCTCTGAATCAACGGATTGGCTGTCAGGTTTATCTGGACCGAATGACACGTCAGGAATCAGAGTTATACATTCAATATCGGATAGAGCGGGTTTCAACGAAAAAGCGACCCTGTTTTACCGATGAAGCAGTCAAATTCATTACGCATGTCAGTGATGGTCTGCCACGTTGCCTGAACCAGATCTGTGATCACAGTCTGATGCTGGCGTACTTGCAGGATTCACCCGTTGTCAACGAACCGATTGCCCGGGAAGCCTTTACCGATCTGCAACAGCTGCCGTTACACTGGAATGACCCACTGCCGGCCTCCTCTCCCCTGGATGAGTTACGCGGTTCCCGTTCAGAACAGGCATCGACAAACTCTGGCATGGTGGAATATGAAACCGAATATGAGATCGATACGGTTCTGGAAGATCAGCTGAATCAGCTGGTGGGTAATTCAGAAGAGGATTCCGAGGCTGTCACCGAAGATTCCAGCTGGGATACAGAGGATTTATTCTCTTTCGGAGAGGGAATCGAGGCGATTGAAATCGGCAGTGACTCCGAGGTGCAACAGACTTTGGAAGTGGGGCACGAGGTACAGAACCAGCAGGAAATCCTCGTCCCTCTGGAAAATCAGCCTGCAGAACCCGAGCAGATCGAAACGGCTGTTTCTCCAGCGGAAGTCAGGGAAACTGTTACATCACCGGAACTAAGTGCCGGTTTCACAGAGATCATCGATCGTTATGCCGCCATTGATGCAGGGATCGACCCTGCTACCCTGCCCGCTGAACCCCGCGGGAAAATCAAACAGTCACTGCAACTGCGACCTCCTCAGTTTCAATCGATTTCAAAACCGCAGCAGGTCACCCAGGAAGAAAGCCATTTCGCATCGGAGGCGATTGCTGAACCAACGGAAGTTGCTGAAACTTTCGATCTGGATCTGGACGTAGCGGAACTCCCGGATGTGCCGGAGATTGTCTTCGACAATGCCGATCTGAAGCATCTGAGTTCGGATGTGCTGGAAGAGCTCTCCCGGGAGATCTCAGGCGGAAGAGGTTCATTCGAAGACCTGCTGGCCGCTCAGGTCTATGAAGTCTGTGCAGAGACCCGTAAAGGCCTGTATGACGCGTTGAATGATATTCGCAGCTATTCCGAAACGACTTCCATTGAAGTTTCTGAAGAGGAACTTGAAATTTATGATGTCGTTCAGCCCGAGTACGAAGAACCAGAACTTTCAGAACCCGAAAGTCCGGTCTTTTCCAGCCAGAAGTACGAACTTCCTGCGGGGAACTCTGTCCGCATCGATACTCAGACCGAAAGCCGCACCGGGCAGTCAGCAACTGCCCATCTGAGAGGCCCGGCACTGGGACGCTATAAGAATCTGTTCACCCGCCTGCGTCATAAACAGGAATCGAACTGATCCGCATTATCCGGAGTGCTTATCAGCGCCAGCAGCTGGCTCTCTGAATGTGATAACAGTTGCCGGTTCACCAGCTGGAATATCTGGTACAGGCCTATCAACTGGTGAGTCTGTTTCGACCGTTCGCCATATTTTCTGCATGATCGACTCAAGTGTGATCCTGCTGCAGCGATCTTTGTGCGCTATGCCGATCTTGAGAAAATCTGATTTTCTTTTAAAGAATTTCGCCCGATACGCTAATTACACAGTGTATTTTTCGAGGCGAGGTTCAAATGCATCAAGATAAAAAAGTAGGATTAGCACTGGCTTTGCTGGTGATTGGTTTTGTAGCGGCTTTCTGTTTGAGGCAGGATCGTAACACGACAGTTCAAATCCCCGAACTGAACGATCCGCATTACCTCAACGAGCAGATTGCCGATAAGGATCGCACGCCCTACCTGGACACGCAGTCGAAAGAAAAAATTGAAACTCAACTGGGAAGCGACCAGGCCTTTACGGCGCTGACTGACCAGGTCGAGCCTGCTGATAATTCAAAAGTGGCCGTTCCCACCATCTCGCATACAACTCCCGTTGGAGAGAACGGCAAAGCTTCCAAGGCAGAGCGCTGGGGGCCGATTCCCGATTTCCTGAAGGAAGTCGATCTGCCTGAAGAGCAGTTCTCGAGTCCGGAGCCATCAGAGTCTGTCTTTGAACCGAATCCGCCTCAACCTGAAGCAAAGCC
>JAGQQP010000255.1 GCA_020426085.1 Planctomycetaceae bacterium
AGAAATTAGCCAATCGACAGACCCGTATTCAAAACGCGACCTACATACTGGCAACCGGCAAAAACAAATAAGCGATTTCTCGGAACCGCTGGAACAAAGGTAACAGACCGCCATGATAGTCAGGCTCAAATCAACTCGCTTCACAGGATCGATGCTCCTTCAGCAGGGAGCGTTTGCCCTGATTGCCTTGACCTGCATAATACCAGATTCCGGATTTGCACAGACACCGATTCCCGTTCCCCTTCCCTTAAAAGAACCTGTTGAGAAACAGGAAGAGAAAGAAGTAACGGTCCTGTATGCTGCTCCGACTTCAGCAGAATTAAAATCTCAGTTGCAAAACTGGGTTGCCGAACAGAAGGTGAAAGATCCCGCGCAACTGAAAGCCGTTGCCAGTCAACTGGTAAAACTGGAATCTGTGTCTGCAGCGGAAGAGAAGCTGGAGATCGCCATCAATATCTTCTCAACCATTGATCGTCAGACAGCAGATCTGGTTCGATCAAACCAGTTTTCAGACGGTGTCCCTCAGTTTTCCAGCCCTCCATTTTTGACGGAAGGGAATGCCGAGACGTTCTACCCCGCCAATCTGCGATATTTTGTCGCCCGCAATCTGACGCAATTCAGACTGGTTGACCCGGCACTGGAAATCTTCAATTCAATTAACCCGGAAACTCTGATCGATCCAGCTGGATTCCTGTTTTATAAAGCGGTCTGCGAACATCATCTGTTGCAGAAAGAAGCCTGTGAAAAAACACTGGATCAACTTTTAAATCGAACTCAGGATGTACCGGAACGCTTTACTCAGGTCGCGATTCTGATGCAGGCTGATCTGGCTTCACTGAAAGAAGAAAGTCTGGATGAAATCTCCCGCAAGATGAGCGATGTGGAACGTCGGTTGGAACTCGGTAATTCCGGTAAAAAAGTTCAGAAGGTTGAAGACGAAATCATTGCCTCGCTCGACAAACTGATCAAGAAAATGGAAGACCAGTCGAAAAACAGCCCTTCTTCCGGCTCGGGGTCAGGCAATTCGAAAACTCCTGCCGCAGGTGCCGATGAAAGCCGCGTAAAAGGTGAGACGGCTCCCGGCGAAGTGGACAAGAAAAAATTATCCAACAATGGCGGCTGGGGACAGTTGCCTCCCAAAAAGCAGGCTTCTGCCAAAAATATTATTAACCGTAATTTCCCCTCACATTACCGTAAAGCGATTGAAAAGTATTTTAAGAAGCTGGCCTCCGAGAAAGCCAGTTCCGACAAATAGTATCTTTGATTTCCTTTAGTACCCTTACTTCATTTAGCTGACGTACTGGAGTTGACTACATGCCTGTTCTGTTTTTTGTTTCAATGACCACTCTGCTTGCTGTTGCGCCTGATGTTGAAGTCACTTCACTCAGTGGCTCGACCGCTTCCGGAAGTCTGCAGTCATTGAACCAGACAGTCGCGAAGGTCAAAGCAGGACAGACCGAAAAAGATCTGCCTCTCTCCAATATTTTGAATATACGGTTCCCCAAAAACCGGCCTCAGCGCAGCCTCGAATTGCCTCTTACCGTCAGACTGACTGATGGCTCAAAGTTTCCAATCCAGGCTCTGCAAAGTAATGACCGCCAGCTCAAAGTCAGCGGGAATCAGACCGGTGAGCTGATACTGCCGGCAAAAAATGTCGCCTCGATCCGGTTTGGTGCGTTGAATTCAAACATTCAAGACTCCTGGGAAAAACTGCTGAACTCAGGAAATTCTAAAGATCTGCTCGTGGTTCAAAAAGAAAACGTACTCGATTACATTGATGGCGTGGTCGGGTCGATTACCGAAGACAAGATTCAGTTTTTCACCGGCGAGGACGAAGTCTCCGTCAATCGCAGTCGCGTTTTCGGCGTAATCTACTTCCGTCCCCCTGTACCGGAAGTCTCCCCCTTCTGTGCGATTCGACTGACCGATGAGGGAGTGTTGAATGCCTCTGCCATCACGTTCAATGGAACTGCATTTGCCGCAACCCTGCAGGGAGGCACACAGGCCCGGTTTGCACCTCAGTCGATTGCCAACCTGGATTTCAGTCAGGGGAAGGTACGTTATCTCTCTGATCTGGAACCCGGAAACATTGAATACACGCCTTTCTTCGATACCGTCTGGAAGTATCGAAAAGACAGACACCGCGATGGCGGCCCTCTGCGGGTCGGCGGAAAAGAATATGCCCGTGGTCTCTACATTCATTCGAAAACTCTACTTCAATATCGCATTAAAGGCGATTACCGCAATTTTCGCGCGATTATGGGAATCGATGATTCCGTACCGGGTATTGGATTTGTCTATGTTGAAATAAAAGGTGATGGCCGCACGCTTTACTCGGGAAATGTACGGAGCTCGGATTCTCCGATAGAGTTGAATCTGGATGTTCGGGGCGTGCGCAATTTTGATGTCCTGGTCGATTTTGGAGATAACCTTGAAATCTGCGATCACCTCGACCTGTGTGAAGCACGTTTTAATAAATAATCAGTGAAGGGGCACTCGACCGAAACCGTCTGACTGGTTTGGTAGTGAGTCTTTGAAGTTTGAAGGTAATTTGATGCAGAGATTTTTCATCTGTGTTCCATTCGTTATCTGCGCTCTTATGTCTCTACCTGCGTTCTCAGCAGAATCGTCTGTTGATCCTGCAGTGCTGGCGGCTCAGAAACAGCGTATTGATGTCATCAAGGCTGTCTCTCCCTCCGTGGTAGCTATTTTTGGTGGTGCCGGTGATGGCGGAGGTTCGGGAGTACTGGTCACGCCTGACGGATATGCATTGACCAACTTTCATGTTGTTTCGGGAGCCGGCAACTTCATGAAGTGTGGGCTGAATGACGGCAAGCTGTACGATGCCGTCATCGTCAGTATCGACCCGACTGGTGATGTGGCTCTGATCAAGCTGTTGGGCCGTACCGATTTTCCCGTTGCCCGACTGGGTGACAGTGACGCCGTTCAGATCGGTGACTGGGCTTATGCCATGGGGAACCCGTTTCTGCTGGCGACCGATTTTCAACCGACGATCACCTATGGAATTGTCAGCGGCGTGCACCGTTATCAATATCCGGCTGGTACCTTTCTCGAATATACCGACTGTATTCAGGTCGATTCCTCAATCAATCCTGGCAACTCGGGTGGTCCCCTGTTTAATGATCGTGGCGAGCTGATCGGCATCAACGGTCGCGGGTCTTTTGAAAAACGGGGCCGCGTCAATTCAGGCGCAGGGTATGCGATTTCCATTAACCAGATCAAGCATTTCTGGGATCACCTGAAGAGCGGCCGCATTGTCGACCATGCATCACTGGGAGCCATTGTGACCACAGGTTTTGACGCGAATGTCAATATTGCCGAAATCCTGGAAGACTCGGACGCCTATCGAAAAGGTTTGAGGCTGGGTGACGAAATTGTTTCATTCGCAGGCCGGCCGATCCGCAGTGTGAACCAGTTCAAAAATATCCTGGGTATCTACCCTGCAGGCTGGACGTTACCTCTGGTTTATCGCAGGGATGAGAAAAAAAACACAATCTATGTAAGACTGCAGGCGCTGCATACCGCATTGGAACTGCAGGAACAGGCAGGACAGAAACAGCTGATTCCGGAAAAAGAACCTGAACCGGGAGATAAGAAGCCTCGCCTGCCGATGCCAAATCCACACGCAAAGGCTGCTCCTGAACCACCGGAAAAGTATAAGCACCTGTATGTTCCGAAAACCGGTTTTGCCAATTACTATTTTAATCAGCAACAGCAGGAACGTCTGCTACAGGCTTTAAACGCGACGAGTAATTTCTCGGATCGAACCGGAACCTGGACGCTGACCGGAAAAATGGGAAACGGGACCGATTTCACACTCACGCTGGCGGATAAAGGTGTGGGGTTTGAAGTCGGCAAGGATATTTTTCTGCAGTCGCTGGAAACAGACACGTTCGTTGACGAGCCACCGGGAACAGGCGGCCTGCTGGCGGCGTTACATCATTTCCGACTACTGCTTTCCGGCCAGTCCGAGCGATTCACCGACTTTTATTATCTCGGCAGCGAACGACTGGACGGGACCAACGAAATGGTTGATGTCCTGATCGCAACACAGACCGGTACGATCTCACGCTGGTATTTCAATAAATCAGATCTCTCTTTGAGGGGACTGGATTTTTACCTGACTGAAAACTCTGAAGTCTGTGCAATCCGTTTTGAACAGTTCCAGTCTCTCAACGGCCAGAAGTTTCCTGGTGAACTGGATGTGCGGCATGGCAGCCGACCTGTCATGAAACTGAAAATAGAACGTCTCAAACTGGAGACACCTGAGAATTCAAAAAAATAGCCACCAAAGCGGATGAAAGTAGATCTTCAGTGATTCAACACAACGTATTCAAGCCTGTTCTGTTCTGCCTGTGTCTGGCGGGGCTCCTGTTGTCCACATCGGGTCGTGCCTCTGCTTCCTCACAGTCTACAATCCAGTATGCCCTGCCTCGCCTGGTCAAAATTTTTGGTGCCGGCGGCGTGAAGAACCTGTATGGATACAGTACCGGTTTTCTTGTCTCTTCTGAAGGCCATATTGCCACAATCTGGAGCCCCGTGCTCGACACCGATCGGCTGTCGGTCGTCCTGCATGATGGTCGGAAATTTGAAGCGGAAGTATTAGGGGCAGAACCGCATCTGGATTTAGCCGTTCTCAAATTGAAATCGGAACGGGAAATCAACCTGCCCTATTTCGATTATAAAGAAAAAGTCACAGCAGGACCGGGCACACGTATCCTGGGCTTCAGTAACATGTTTAAAGTTGCCACCGGTGATGAGCCCGTGTCAGTTCTACATGGGGTCATTGAAGCGCGAACCGAATTACCGCGCCGCAGAGGTGCCTTCGAACTTTCGTATTCTGGCGATGTTTATGTCGTCGATGCGATCACGAATAACCCGGGTGCTGCCGGCGGTGCACTGGTGACATACGATGGAAAACTGCTGGGAATGATCGGCAAACAGGTCAGGAATGCCAAAACAAATACCTGGGTCAATTATTCGCTGCCCATTGATGTGTTGAGCAAAAGTATCGAGCAGATTATCACCGGCAAGTTTGATTCCAGTGAGGATCAGAAGAAACCCGAAATGGATGCACCTCAACGTTACCGTCCGGTTGACTTCGGACTGGTGATGGTGCCGGATGTACTCTATCGAACTCCCGCTTATGTCGACAGGGTTCTGCCTGGCTCACTGGTCGCCACAGCGGGATTGCAGCCAGACGATCTTGTTGTATTTGTAAACGATGAACTGATCAAGTCCTGCAAAACTCTGAATACCGAGCTGGGACAACTTGAACCTGGTGATTTACTGCGTCTGGTCGTTCGCCGTAACAATCAACTCATCTCGATCGAACTACAGGTTCCTCCTGAAAAAAAATAACATTAGAAGAAATAACATTTTCTGTATCGAAACTAATATGAGCAACTTTTTCCGTTTACTGACACTGGGACTGGTATTGTCTGGTCCGCTGAATTTACTCCCGGCTCAAGCTCCAGCTCCCAATCTGGAAATTCTGGAAGAACGCGCTTTCAAACAGGCTGCCGCTTTCGTCAACCCCTCGATTGTCAGAATTGAAACCGTCGGGGGACAGGATCGGGTCGGCAAGCTCATCACAGGAACCGGCCCGACTTCCGGAGTTGTTGTCAGCCGAGACGGACTGATCATATCCAGCGCCTTTAATTTTATCGGCAGCCCCTCTTCCATTCTGGTGACGTTACCTGATGGTCGTCGTTTTCCCGCGCAGAATGTCGCCACGGACCATCTGAAAATGCTGACGCTGTTGAAAATTGATGCGCAGAACCTGCCGATCCCGCTTGCGATTCCGGAGAGTGAAATCCAGGTCGGCATGTGGTCGATTGCTCTGGGACGCACCTTTGATCTGGATCAGCCCAGCATCTCAGTCGGCATCGTAAGTGCACTGGAGCGGATCTGGGGCAAAGCGATACAGACCGATGCGAAGATTTCTCCCGTCAATTATGGCGGCCCGCTGGTAGACATCAATGGGCGCGTGATGGGCATTCTGGTCCCGCTCTCTCCTGGTGCTTCGGCTGAAACGGCGGGTGTGGAATGGTATGACTCGGGGATCGGGTTTGCCATTCCCATGTCGGATGTGCTCAAAATCATTCCTCGTCTGAATACGGGTAAAGATCTTTATCCGGGCCTGTTGGGAATCACGCTAACCGGCCAGGGGGACCTGTCCACCGACATGAAGCTTGATCGTGTTCGCTACGCAAGCCCGGCTCAGGAAGCTGGTGTTAAAACAGGAGACACCATTACTCAACTGGATGGCAAAACCGTCAACATGCATTCAGAGGTAAAACAGGTGCTGATGAAT
>JAGQQP010000256.1 GCA_020426085.1 Planctomycetaceae bacterium
ATTTCTGCTGTTAAAGCACTGCTGGAAAAAACCGATGGTGTTGAAATGGTTCTCGATCGGAGTCAGCAGGCTGAGTTCGGCATAGATCACGAACGCTCAGGGGAACTGGTGGTAATCGCAGCACCGGGGGCCTGGTTTACGTATTACTTCTGGCTGGATGATTCACTGGCACCCGATTATGCCCGCACGGTCGATATCCATCGAAAGCCAGGTTACGACCCGGTTGAACTGTTTATTGATCCAGACATCAGGTTCCCAAAATTGCGAATCGCGAATCGGCTGGCCAGAAAAATCCTGGGCTTCCGTTACTACATGGATCTGACCAGTCTCGATGCGACTCTCGTCAAAGGAAGCCATGGACGCTTACCGCTTCCCGGGAAAGAAGAGGCAGAAGCCCCTGTTTTTATCTGCTCGTCAAAAGCAATCGAGCGGGACGAAATTCCCATGACAGCAGTCAAAGAGATGTTGCTGGAACTGCAGTTTGGCAAATAGAACCGGGTTCTGGTAAGTCAAATTTCAGTAAGAAATTATGTTGATTGAATCTTGTGTTTACGCATCCAAAGATTCTTTGGCTCCAGTGTTGATAAACTCCCCAGCTTCACAAAATCGGCATTGACTCAAAACCGTGTTGTGAAGATGATTCCGCCGCCTGTGGCAGCAGCAGATTGCATTTACAGAACTGGACTTAAATCAACATCTGAAACACCCGCATTCATGTCATATCATTTAATCAACACCATTCAAAAATTAGGCCATCCTAAAGTCATGGTGCTCGGCGATCTGATTCTGGATCGATATACCTGGGGAAATGCAGAACGCATCAGTCAGGAAGCTCCCGTTATCCTGTTACGTGAGGATACTCAGGAAGTTCGACTGGGAGGCGCAGCGAATGTTGCCAACATGCTGATCGGTCTGGAAGCAGAAGTGACCATGGCCGGCGTCACAGGCATTGACCCTGATGGGAGCGTGATCAAAGAGGCACTCGAAGAGTGTGGCGTGAACTGTTCTGCTGTCATTGCAGATCCGAGTCGACCCACTACCGTAAAACAGCGTTTTATGGGGAGAGCACAACAGAGGCATCCTCATCAGATTCTGAGAGTCGATCGCGAAGTGAATACGCCACTCGATCAGGCAACTTCTGAAACGCTACTCAATACCATTCTGCCTTTGATCCCTGAGCAACAGGCGATTCTGGTAAGTGATTACGCAAAAGGTGTCTGTACTCCTGAAATCTTATCGACGATCATCAAAGCGGCCCGTACAGCGAATGTGCCCGTGATTGTCGATCCTTGTCCGGGGCGAGATTACCTGATGTATTCTGGTGCGACCGCCATTACACCCAACCGGCTCGAAACATCTCGTGCTGTGGGTTTCGATGTGAAAAACAGGGATGATGCGTTTCGGGCAGGCAGGCAACTGTGCCTGGAATTATGCCTTGATTTCGTATTTGTCACTCTGGACAGTGATGGTATCGCTTTGACACTAACGGATGGGACAAGCGAGTTACTGCCGACCCGCAAACGCGAAGTCTATGACATCACCGGTGCCGGCGATATGGTGCTGGCTACGATCGGTGTCGGCTGTGCCGCCGGTATTGCTCCTGATGATCTGGCACGTCTGGCCAATGTTGCCGGTGGTCTGGAAGTCGAACAGATTGGCGTAGTCACAATCAGCCGCGAAGAGATGCTCGCGGATCTCCTGATGGGATCTCGGGTGACCAGTGAAAAAATATTGCCGCTGGAAGAACTGCAGCGACATGTGGTTGCCCGTCAGAAGCTGGGGCAGAAAGTCGTTTTGACGAATGGCTGTTTCGATGTGATGCATGTCGGACATGTCTCTTATCTCGAACAGGCTGCAGCGGAAGGAGATTGCCTGATTGTTGCCGTCAACAGTGATGACAGCGTTCGTTCCCTGAATAAAGGGCCGGACCGCCCTATTTTCGGCCAGGACCATCGTGCTTCCATGCTGGCTGCTCTGGAAGGAATTGACTATGTGGTCATCTTTGATGAATCGACTCCTTGTGAACTCATCAGCGTTCTGAAGCCGGATCTGCTGGTGAAAGGGGGCACATATCAGAAGGAAGAGATCGTCGGCTGGGAAATTGTCGAATCCTATGGCGGTGAAGTGAAAGCACTGGGGATTACCCCGGGCATCTCAACCACTCACGTGCTCGGCATCATACGCAGCAGCCAGGAAAGCGACAGCATCTCGACAGTGAATAACTTCCCCATTGAACTGCCAAAACGAAAAGCCGGATGAAAATTGCAGTCTTTTTACCGAACTGGATTGGAGACGCCGTGATGGCGACTCCTGCGCTGCGGGTCATTCGAGAAGAATTTTCGGAAGCAGAAATCGTCTCCATACAAAGACCTTATGTGGCTGATGTACTGGACGGACTAACTCTCGTCGATCGATCCATTTCCTGGAAAAGCGGAGAGCAGCTGATTTCTCAGTTTCGCTTTCTGCGGCAGCTCAGAAAAGAACGCTTTGATCTGGCGGTCTTGTTTCCCAATTCATTTCGCAGTGCCAGCCTCGCTTTTCTGGCTGGAATTCGCAGACGGGTGGGAATCAATCGAGATTATCGTCGCTGGTTATTAACTGATGTGCTGACCGCAGGTGACCGGCAGAAACCACATCCCGCCATTGATGAATATCTGCGAATCGCCGCAGTGGTCTCGGGAAGAGATCTATCAGAGAGCGAAGGCGCTCCCGGTTTCTCTCGAACGATGGAACTCGCCGTTACAGATAAAGATCGCAGTCGCTGGACTGCATTCTGGAATAAACAGACGGCTGAATTTAAAAGCCGTCCCTTGATCTGTCTGAATCCAGGGGGAGCATTTGGTGCGGCGAAACACTGGCCGACTGCGCATTTTGCATCACTGGCGCAACGGATTTCTACCGAACTGAAACGCTCGGTCCTGGTTGTTTGCGGCCCCGCTGAAAAGCAGGAAGCGTTGCAGATTGTAGCACAGGCCGACAATCCCTTTGTCACGTCGCTGGCAGCAGAACCTCTGCATCTGGGGCTTACCAAGGCTGCAATTCAACAGGCCGAATTACTGGTGACCACCGATTCAGGACCAAGGCACTTTGCTGCACCGTTCCAGGTGCCTGCTGTGACCCTCTTTGGTCCCACGCATCAGATGTGGAGTGAAACGTTTTATGATCGCAGCCTGCCTGTGCAGCTGGATCTGGATTGTGGACCCTGTCAACAGCGGGTCTGCCCTCTGGGGCACCATCGTTGTATGAAAGATCTTGGCGCGGATCAGGTCTTCCAGGCAGTCGTTTCGCTCCTGAATCGAGAGCAGCAAAAAGCAGCTTAAACCGGCTTATGCAGCTCGGGCGGTTCCCTGATCGAGCAGTGTATCTGTTTGTTCTGATGCCTGCAATTCACTCTCACGAGCATGAGTTTCTACATAAACGATCTGCCAGACCATCAGCGGGATAATTCCCAGTGGCAGGATCGCGGGTGACCAGGAAGCAACAGGCAGCAATAGACGTTCGACGCCGCCGGTTCCCAAGGGAATCAGCATTAACCAGGCGACCACTGCCAGAGTCCGGTGGCACTGTTCCTTGAAGCTGACAATCAGTGCCCAACTGGCGATGGGAGCAGCCAGGAGGAATGTCAGACGCTCAGTTCCCGGTCCGACCAGTAACTGCCAGCAGACCCAGGTGGTGAGCACACCCGTAAAATACGTTTGCATGGAATTAGAAATTTTCGCCAGCCTGATGCACCAGAGCAGAGCCAGCCCCGCCATCCCCAGCTGCAGCAATGTATAAACGCGATCATCCACATAGGTCCCGAACTGTTCGGCGATGGTATAGGCATCGCGCAGGCCGCCTTGTCTGAGAGTGCGGTAAGGGCCGGTCAGTAATCCATACCAGTTCTGATATTGCTGAAGTACTACGGGTAGAGGACGTGTTAAAAAGGGAGGGATCACCAGCACTGCACATGCGGCTGCAAAACGGGGCGAAAGATTCCAGGGAAAACGGGCCATCAACAGCAATGCCAGTGCCGCGGGCCAGAGTTTAATATGAACAGCAGCGGCCAGCAGAAAGGCAGCACTCCACCAGCGCTCTTTTTTCAGTGAAACAACCGCAAACACTGCCAGCGCAAAAACCAGAGAGTTGCTTTGGGCAGACCAGATCGCCCGCGTACAACCTGCCAGGCTGAGGGTCAGAAAGCCGGCTTCCTGAAACCGGGTCCAGTCACCGGGGAAGATCTCTTTCACCAGTAATCGTAGCGCGAGCACCAGTAATGAAATATTCAGCGCTGTCCAGAGAATACCTCCCAGTGAGGCAGGCAAGACAGCAAAAATAGAAAATGCCAGCGCAAACGTGGGGCTGTAGCGAAATCCTGTTTTGTACTCTTGATTATCATACAAATTCCGATCAGCCCACCAGTTGATGGACGAGTCGGCAAAGCAGGGATAAACAGATTTTTTCTCAGGTTGCAAAACGAATTTGACACTGACGGCGATCCATAAGACCGCCCATAGAATCAAGGCGCGTTTCAGCCAGATGGCACCACACGATTCTTCCACCAGCGGGGATTTGAAAAACAGTGGATTTTGAGAGGATTGATTCATGTCAGACCTGAAAAATAGGTGTCTTACATGCAAAGACAGCAGGATAAAGCCGGGAGCGAAACGATCCGTGCTTTTAAGATGTTTCGCCAATCAGGGCAAGGTCAATCAGTCGGCCTGCGACTTGGATCGCGAGGTGATCAGGCTTTTTCTTAACAATTGAAAAAAATGTCGTCGCTCATTACCGGCCATTTGCCCCAGAGCAGCCCGTATACAGATGATCTGAAGAGAAAGGGGGACTGCAACTCCGTCATTTAATGGTTGAATTGCCAGTCGATCCAGCATGCAGACCAGTGAATCAGCGAGCGAGAAACTGCTGCGGATTCCCACAGGGTCAATCAACCAGAGTGAGAGCGGGGTCGAATCTCGATGGGATGCTTTCACTACGACATTTTCCAGTTTCAGATCGCGATGGCGTAAGCCTGCCTCCGCGATGCGATGGACAATCTTTCCCAGTTCCCTGGCGAGTTCGTATAACAAGTCAGACGATTCAGGGAGTTCTGATTTCAGCAGGTCGTAGGCTGTCGAGCCTTCAATAAAAGGCATTTCCAGTTGATAAAAAGAACCTGCCCGATAAACGGGGGTTGCCGGCTGTGGTGTATTGACGCCCGCCTTGAGTAGTTTCCAGGCGCCCGTCAGTTGGCGGTCAGGCTGAGACTGTCTGAAGAATGTTTTCCAGCGAAGTGGCCAGGTGACCGGCCAGCGTTTGAGAGTTGTTAAACCACGTCCTGGTAATTCCAGCAGCCATACGGAACGTAAGTCTTCTTCTTTCAGGCAGCGAATTGTCGTATAAGTGGTACTGCGATCGAAGAGTTGGAAACAGGGACCTGCTTGAGGATGGGAATCAGACAATTTCAATGCAGCTTTTCATGATTTTGACGATTGCTCTTTTCGAGACAGTAAATTCCTGCCAAACTCTCGGCAATCTTTCAGTAAACAAGTCAATAGATCATAATAACCTGAGACAGTCAGGTATTTTCTTTTAACAGGAACGCGCGCGGTTGACAATCTTGAAAATTGTTCGACTCTCCTGTGAAACGTGGCCCGTTCGTCAGTAGCATCAAAGTCAACTTTATGTCGTTATCGATTATTGTCATTGTCAAAAACGAAGAATCATCCATTCGCGAGTGTCTTGCGTCGGTTGCCTGGGCTGATGAAATCATCGTCCTGGATTCCGGCAGCACCGATCAGACGGTCAGCATCTGCCGCGAATACACCGACAAGGTCTATGAAACGGACTGGCCTGGATTTGGTCCACAGAAAAATCGTGCTCTGGAGTATGCGACGAAAGACTGGGTGCTCTCCATCGATGCCGATGAACGCATTTCGTACGACCTGCAGACTGAGATCAAACGCATCATTCAAATGCCGGCCCGCTTTGACGCCTACACCATGCCTCGCCGCTCGAATTACTGTGGACGGTATATGAAACATAGTGGCTGGTGGCCTGACCGGGTGGTACGCCTTTTTCGACGGGGTAAAGCCAGCTTCAGCGATGATCTGGTACATGAGCGAATTATTGTGTCAGGCAAAACCGGAAAACTCAGGGAACCGATTATCCATGAATCGTTACTCACGCTGGAGCAGATCCTCAACACAATGAACTCCTATTCGACTGCCAGCGCGAAAATGCTGGCGGAAGAGAAACAGCAGGCAGGTCTCTGTAAAGCAGTCATGCATGGAATGTGGACGTTTATCCGGACCTACTTCCTCCGTGCCGGTTTCCTGGATGGAAAAGAAGGTTTCA
>JAGQQP010000257.1 GCA_020426085.1 Planctomycetaceae bacterium
ACACTCCGTTACCTCCAGCCGCCACTGGTTCCTCTGAATCCATTAATGTCGGTGCAGGTATTGAAGCTCCTGAGTCGGAGCCATCTGCGTCTCCCGTAGCGGATTCTGTATCCGGAGCAGCTGCTGGCGGAGCAGGAGTCGTGGGAGAGACGAGGACACCCGAGTCCGGTAATCAGGAAGCTTCAGAAACCAAAACCAACCCGGTAGAACCGGCCCAGAAACCACCGTCAGCGGAAGAACTGTATGATGAATTGAAGCTGCCCGATGAGATGCTGTCCGGCACCTATGCGAATGCCGTACGGATTGGGCACTCGGCGACGGAATTCTCATTCGACTTCATTACCACGTTTTTTCCCCGTTCCTGTGTCTCGGCCCGTGTTCATCTCGCCGCGCCGAATATTCCCCGCCTGCTGGATTCACTGACTCACTCCTTCGAGCAGTTTCAGAGAAAGGTTGCCCAGCAGCAGAAACGTCTGCCTCCCCAGCAGGGTGACTTACCTGAGTAACAGGTTACAGTTGTGGGAATAAAACGACTCTGACAAGGAGAGAAGAACCTACTTCGTGTGTCTGAGTTCTTTTTCGGTCGCGGGTGTTTCTGCTGCTGGTTTGTGCTTTGAGAAAACCAGGTAACGGCAGAGGAGAAAGTTGAAGCCCATGCCGACCAGAATACCAATAAATGCCGCCAGCAGGATCCTCTTCTCAAAAAACAGGATGGACCGGCTCAGGACTATCGTCGTCAACCAGTTAAATACGGCTCCTGTCAGACAACTGCCACAATAGCTCAGGTACTGTTTCCAGAACGGTTGATGTTTGGCATACGAGAAGGTGATATTCCGATTGAGCAGGAAGTTGGTACTCATGGATGTCCAGATTGCCAATGCGACTGCGACCGGAGAAATCAGCCAGATTGAGAGCAATGCGAGCATCTGCAGATTCACGAAGACCCCCGTCAGTCCGATCAGCGCGAACTGGACGAAATAGGCGTAGTTCTGATATTTGAAATCGAACAGTCGTTTGAGATGTTTCAGATAATGCAGTTGTTCTTTGAAGGAAAGCTTGCTGGTACCCGCCATGCGATCCGTGAATTCAATTGGAATTTCAACCACATTCTGGCATCGGCATTTGACAATGAGTTCCAGCCCGATTTTATATCCAATGGGATTCAGAATGTTGCGGGCCTTCAGATACGTATGTCTTTTGACTGCAAAAAAACCGGCCAGGGGATCACGAGCGCTCGTGAAAGGGCGGGATAGCCAGGTTGCCACCCGGGAATTCCACTTTCTGAACCAGCCCCAACTCTGGTCGGTAGAACCTCCCTCGACATAGCGGCTGCCAATTACAAAATCCGTGTGGGGCTGATTGAGGGCGGAAACCAGTTCCGGAATCTTTTCGGGAGGATGCGAGAGGTCTGCATCCATGACCAGCAGAATCTCCCCCGCTGCGGCATTCAGTCCGGCAATCACAGCAGTCGAGAGTCCCCGTTCATTCTCGCGGGTAATCAGTTTCAGGGGAAACTTTTCAGCCAGCGACTTACAAACCGGAATTGTCTCATCCGGGCTGTTGTCATCGACCACAATGATTTCTGCCTCCAGACTGGCATCAGAGAGCGCAGCATTGATACGCGGGATGAGTACCGTCAGATTTTCGGCTTCGCAATAAGTTGGAATAATTATTGATAATTGCAGCAATGTTTTTACTTTTCAGAGTCGTAGCGGTTATGCGGCTTGAGATGCCTGCCTCTGTCATTTCAGAACGCGGCAGGCAGGGTGCAGGGGGAATCTGATTTTCAACTGTCACAGATACGAAATGCTACCTCTCAGGCAGGAAAAGCAGCTGATTACTGCAATCTCATGCACCAGTATGCCTGCGATAAGATCAACCGGATTGATCCACAGAGAGCTTAAACGGTGCTTCATCGGCAAAATCGATACGTGTCCCCGTTTTTCGCTGATGCAGAGATGCTGCTTTTTTGCATCATTTTATTCTAAAGGCGACGTGATGTCATTTTATGAACTAAATTTAAACTGAAAAACCTGTCACATCTCCCTGAACCGGTGGTGTGATGATGGATGTCGAAGTCGGACAGAACATTCTGGTTTTTAAATAAAAGACACAACTTCAAGGAGTTATGAATAAGATGGCAGTCACTGGCTTTTCCCACGCCGATTCCAATATGGCATTTGACGATCTGAAACGACTGATTCACGGTAAACTGGTTGAAAAACTGGATTTGTCGCGTGTGGGTGACCTGGAAGGTGATTCACTGCGCCGGGAAATCCGACTGGTGATCGAGCATTTGTGCGATACGGAAAATCCGCTGTTGAATCGTTCCGAGAGAGAACGGTTGATCGAAGAAATTCTGGACGAGACTTTTGGTTTCGGACCGCTCGAACTGCTGCTCAAAGATCAGGATATCGCAGATATCATGATCAATGGTCCCAAGCATGTCTTCGTGGAAAAGAATGGCCGGATTGAACGATCCAAAGTCGTGTTCCGTGATAATCAGCATTTGCTGCAGATCCTGGACCGGATTGTTTCTAAAGTGGGACGACGTGTGGATGAAACTTCTCCTCTGGTCGATGCCCGTCTGCCTGATGGATCACGTTTGAATGCCGTCATTCCTCCGCTGGCTCTGGATGGCCCGTCGTTAACGATTCGTAAATTCGGGTCGAATCCTCTGGGGCTGGAAGATCTACTGCGATTTGGTGCGTTTACCCCCGAAATCGCCATGCTGCTGGAAGGGGCCATTAAAGCTCGCATCAATACCATCATCAGTGGTGGTACCGGTTCTGGTAAAACTACGTTGTTGAATACCCTGTCCAGCTTCATCCAGAGTGACCATCGTGTGATTACGATTGAAGATGCGGCGGAACTTCAGCTACAACAGGAACACATTTTACGCCTGGAAACGCGTCCGCCTAATATCGAAGGTCGTGGAGCAATCTCTGCAACGGACCTGGTGAAAAACGCGCTGCGTATGCGGCCTGACCGAATCATCATTGGGGAATGTCGTGGCGGCGAATCTCTGGACATGTTGCAGGCGATGAATACAGGTCACGAAGGCTCATTGACGACGATTCACGCCAACTCGCCTCGTGATGCCGTTTCCCGTCTGGAAACCATGATTACGATGGGGGGAGTGGAACTGCCTCTGAAAGCGTTGCGACAACAGTTCGCTTCCGCCGTCGATTTGATTATTCAGGTCAACCGTCTGCAGGGGGGACCGCGAAAGGTGACCCACGTGACAGAAGTTCTGAATATGGAACAGGACACGGTTATTATGCAGGATATCTTCCTGTTCATTCAGGATGGAATAGATGCTGACGGAAGAGCATACGGTCACTTTGAAGCGACCGGGGTACGACCGGCATTTATGGATCGACTGGAGGCAGCGGGAATTCGTCTGCCTGGGAATCTGTTTGCCAATCGCGTATTGCAGGGCTGAGTTCATTTCTGTTTTTGTAAGATAAAAACACGACTTTTCAAACGATAAAGGTAATCCGAGATGGATCAGACACTCATCATCTCCATCGCTGCATTTCTGGGAATGATGGCTTTTGCAGGAGCCGTCATCTTCGTCATCAGGGATTTTTCGTCCAGCAAGGCGGAAGACCGACTGGCCGTGATTACGGGTAAAAAGAAATCGTCGGAAGAAACAGCCTCGTTGCTCAAAGAAGAATTTGTAAAGGGAGGTCTGAACAGCATGTCTGATCAGGTAGCCCACTTCTTTGAAAAGTTTGGAAATATCAAGCTGCTGCTGGAGCAGGCGGAAGCGCCTTTTAAAGCAGATACCTTTCTGTTGATGACTGCTGTTGCCGGTTCACTGGGGTTTGCTGCTGCCTGGTTTACGAATGCACCTGTTCCGTTTTGCCCGGTAGCGGCTTTGGCAGCCGGGAGCTTGCCGTTTATGTGGCTGTTGTTCCGTCGCAATCGGCGATTTAAAAAATTCGCTCTACAGTTACCAGATGCACTGGAACTGGTGGGGCGTGCATTGCGATCCGGGCACAGTCTTTCATCTGGATTAAGTGTTGTTGTTCAAGAGATGCCTCCTCCCATCGCAACGGAATTTGCAATGGCTTATGAAGAACAGAATCTGGGAGTTCCCATTGCTGAAGCTTTAAAAAGCATGTTAAAGCGGATGCCGAACCTGGACCTGAAGTTTTTCGTGACAGCGGTTGTAATCCAGAGGCAGGCCGGGGGGGACCTGGCTGAGATTCTGGACAAAATCGGTTACATCATCAGGCAGCGCTTTAAGATTATGGGACAGGTCCAGGCTCTGACGGGGGAAGGTCGTATCAGTGGAGTCGTGTTGATGGCTTTACCGATCGCATTGTTCTTTGCAGTTTACTATCTCAACCCTGATTATGTGATGCTCCTGTTTACTGATGAGCTGGGGCGAAAAATGATTGCCGGTGGTATCGTACTGCAGGTACTGGGGGCTTTGTGGATCAAGAAGATTGTAAATATCAAAATCTGATCCGTCCGAACTAGATCGGGTGATCGGGTTTTACCAGATAGATTGAGTTCTGAAATTTTGTGAATACAGATTTCATTGGTTGAATGTGGGAGATGAAAATATGGACTTTGTTCAATTATTACCATGGGCGATTTTCGGGATGGTGATTGTGGGTGTGATTGCCCTGATCAACAAACTGAATTCAGATAATTCACGTGCCAATGCGCGGCTGGAAGAATTACGTAATCCCCATTTGCGCAACAATCCCGACGACGTGAATTCGGCCAGTTCGTTGTTTGAAAAGGCAGCTCCCGCACTCTCGAAAGCATTAACACCCAAATCAGAACTGGAAGAAAATCAGTTAAAAGTGAGGCTGGCAAACGCTGGTTATAATTCGGAAGCTGCTCCTTCCATCTTTCTCTCATTGAAGGTCGCGTTAGGACTCCTGGGAGTATTACTGGGATCAGGTTACGGTTTTTATAATTTCGGGATGACTCAAAATGGCTGGACGTCGCTGGTGATTGCCGGTGGAATCGGCTTTTATCTTCCGGAGATTGCGCTGCGTCTGTTGATTAAGGGACGCGTCGAACGTATTTTCCTGTCGCTGCCTGATGCGCTGGACCTGCTGGTGGTATGTGTGGAAGCTGGTTTGGGGCTGGATGCTGCCATGCGACGTGTTTCTGAGGAGCTGGAGGAGACCGCACCTGATGTGTGCAGTGAATTCGCCTTGTGTAATCTGCAATTACAGATGGGGCGTCCCCGCAGGGAAGTACTGCACGATCTGGGAATTCGCAGCGGCGTCGATGATATGCGGGCCCTGGCGGCGATTCTGATTCAGGCTGATAAATTTGGTTCATCGATTGCCCAGGCGTTACGCGTGCAGTCAGACAGTATGCGCGTGAAACGAAGCCAGCTGGCCGAAGAGCAGGCTGCGATGACAGCCGTAAAAATGATCTTTCCACTGGTTCTGTTTATTTTCCCCGGTATCTTTGTGGTACTGGTCGGGCCAGCTGCGATTATGATGATTAATGGCCTGTTAACAAACTGATTGAAACTCGAGTTACTGTTTCCTGAATACAACAAATTTGTAAACACCTTTGAACAATCTGTTAATCAAAGGTGTTTATTTTTTTGACAGACAGATCTACTTCTGCATAGCACCGCTGACTTACTTAAGAAATCTCTTCATCTCATGTGGGAATTCTGCTTTCAGGCTGTTGAATATCAATTCTTTTTGATTCTTAAATCGACATCAGTCACTAATCCGGTAAGTGGACACTATTTGGCATTTTTTTTGCGTGAGATTTCCCTGAATCGAATATTCGAAAGTGCCTGTGTACGTCTTCAGGCGAAACAGCTCACATGCGCTCTTCGTTTGATTGCGAGCTTGCAGTACAAAACACGGGCTGAATACGAAGCGGCCTCAGGCAAGGCACTCCAATCGATGAGATCATTTACGTTTAATTAGTAAAGCAGATTGTCATTTGAAACCTCATTATTTGTAAGCACCTTAGTTTATACGTAAATTGATTATCAACCGTTAAAGTCATTCACCAAACTTCCAGACCAGTTACTAGATTGAATCCTTCTGATGCCCGCCCCACCTTCATGGCTGAAAACAATGGCAAATCAAGTGGCATCGTTGATGTATGATGTCGATATGCTTTCGCCCATCGGCTGTCATTTTTTCCACAACAGTAGCCACAATGAGTGGGAAGTTACCTTATTTGCATCCAGTACCGAGATTGTTGGTGGCGAGTGGGATGGAGTGCTGGCACCTTCCAAGTTCTGTTTCAATATCCTCAAGCTGGGTGAAATCTTTGAGGAAGTCGAGTCTTTATACTGGCAGGC
>JAGQQP010000258.1 GCA_020426085.1 Planctomycetaceae bacterium
ATACGACAACTGGCACACTTTGGAATAATGAATACGGCACCATCGTCACGCCTGCATATGATACTGATGGCAACGTCGCGGTATTCAGTACTGCTGAACACGAAGCGATGCAACGCGTTTGGCAACGGATTGCTGAGGATTTTGCTCCCTTTAATGTGAATGTGACAACCGTAGAGCCGCCAGTCAGCGATCTGATCAAGAGTAATTCCTCAGATACCAGATGGGGAGTGCGTATCGTCATTGGTGAGAACACCTTCTACGACGACGCTGGTGGCGTAGCATATCGTGAGTCCTTCAACTGGAACACGGACACACCAGCCTTCGTGTTCAACACGGAAATGTCTGAAGTCGCCCTGGCAATCACCCACGAAGTGGGACACACACTGGGGTTGACCCACGAT
The DNA here is from genome assembly GCA_020426085.1 of Planctomycetaceae bacterium. Taxonomy (GTDB): domain Bacteria; phylum Planctomycetota; class Planctomycetia; order Planctomycetales; family Planctomycetaceae; genus Gimesia. The sequence goes on from JAGQQP010000258.1 coordinate 402, forward strand.
GGTACACCAACTCAGGAATATTACCGTGGGCATGGCAGTGGTGTAACGAGTTGGGCTCCGATCATGGGGGCTGGCTATAACCGGAATCTGGTTCAATGGAGTAAAGGTGAGTATACGAATGCCAATAACAACCAGGACGACTTAAGCATTATCACAACCCAGAATGGGTTTAGTTATCGTGCCGATGATCATGGAAGCAACATTGGCACTGCAACAACTATTACGGGCGGTATGGCTTCCGGAATCGTTGAGCAAAACACGGATGTGGATTATTTTCAGTTCACTACTAATGGTGGCGATGTCATTATCGATCCATTTATCGAGGATCCCAACCTCGACATTCTTGCGAGATTATATGATTCAGGCGGCACTCAGATTCAGACCAGTAATCCTGTTGGTGCTCTCAATGCGTCTTTTCTAGGACTGTCGGCAGGTACGTACTACGTTTCTATCGAAGGGACAGGTGAAGGAAGCGTTTCCGGAACGGGGTACTCGGATTATGGGAGTCTGGGGCAGTACACCATTACTTTCAGTGCTCAGGTTCCGACGCTGGATGAGATCAGCGATATGACACTCACGGAAAACGCTTCCTGGCAGACGGTGAACCTGAGCAGTATCACAGCAGGCCTTGGAGAGTCGCAGCCTTTACGAGTCACTGCGTCCAGCAGTGACACTGGCCTGGTTCGGGATCCGCTGGTCAGCTACACGTCTGCGGACGCAACGGGGACATTGGAGTTTATACCAGTCGCTCATCAGCGTGGTACAGCGACGATCACAGTGACGGTGGAAGATGGAGGTCTTGATGGAGACCTGGAGACACCGAACGACAATGTCAGTTTCAGCCGTACCTTCGATGTCACGGTCAATGCAGTCAACGGTATTCCGACCATCTTCAGCCAGGGAGAACTTCTGCCTGATCCGGCAGCAAATCCGGCAGAAGGTGATAGTACGGGGAGTGCGGTTGCCGTGGATGGGGACTGGATGGTCGTCGGAGCTGATTTTTATAACGATCGGGCCGGGATTGTTTATGTTTATGTACGAAACGATGTGAATCAAACTCCCGAAAACCTGACGGATGATACCTGGGATTTTCATTCGACAATCCACTCCCCGACGAAAGCACTTGAACCTGGCATCGACTTTTTTGGCAGGTCTATTGCTATCGATGGCAACACTTTGATTGTCGGTGCCCCTTACGCAGACGATGGAGACCTGATCGGTTCTGTTTATCTGTACCAGTTGGATGAGGGAGCCGGACCAGGTCATGAAGATGATGTCTGGGAACATTTAAGAACGTTCACACAACCGGGGGATGTCAGCGGCGGTAGTGATTTTATAAACTTCGGGCCGTCAGCTACAAACTTTGGTCACAGCCTGGCAATTCAGGGGCAAACGATTGTCGTGGGGGCCAGTAATGCCGACCTGGATGAAACGACAACAAATACTGGTGCCGTCTATGTTTTAATGACAGATGATGGGTGGAACAGTTACGCTACCAGCAAAATCACAGCATCGGATGCTGCCCTCTCTTCCAACTTTGGACTTTCTGTCTCAATCAGTGAAGATGAAAGCACGATTATCGCTGGTGCCCCTTATCATGATACGGATGGTGCCGTTTACCTGTTCAACAGAGATACCAGCGGAACAACGAGTCCGGGAGATGACAGCTGGTCTGAGTTCAAAATATTGACCGCTGTCGAAACTGAAGCCCAGTTTGGTACTGATGTCGACATCTCTGGGGGTGTTGCCGTGATCGGGGCGAATGGTGATGCTTATGTGATTCAGGAGTCAGAGAACTGGGATGTTCTCACTTCCCTGGCAGGCATTGGTGAGACAAAGCCGGTTCGATTTGGCCTGGGAGTTGCGATCAGTGGGGATGTGATTCTCGTCGGGGGACCGGACTTCAATGATCCTGCCGATCCGGGATCCATCTATCTATTCGATGGCTGGAATGGTTGGGAATCTCCTGATTTAGTGCAACTGTATGCCCTGGATCCGAATCTGAATGAAACATTTTTCACCGAAAGTATCGCCATCAGTGGCAGAACCATTATCGCTGGCTGGCGAAATCATGCTCACGATGGAGTTCAGACGGGGGCTGCGTACGCCTATGAATATCAGCCGGTCGTCGATCTCAAGGCGGATCTCATTGACGGTAGCCTGGTCTTCAATAACCTGACTAATAAAAATGCATCTGTCAGTCTGTCCGTCAGTGATGGGGCACTGGTCGTAACTCATCCGGACAATCGCCTGATTCCGCCAGTAGAGGGAAATCAGGTCAATTTGAATCAATTTACAATTCCGCTGTCCGCACTGATTTCAGGGGAGATCTATATTAATGGCGGCACTGGTAATGAACATGTCAGTGTTGACACTTCCCTGGCGGCTGCGGGATTAAAAGTGATCTTCACCGGCGGAGAGGGGAGTGGTTTTGACAGTCTGGAGTTGACCGGGACTGCGGGTTCTGCTGAATATCTTTTTGAAAATGAACACGATGGTAAAATCCGTCTGAATGGGGCGGGGTCAGATTTCATCAGCTACACTGGACTGGAGCCAATTACATCTACCATTGATGTACTGGATGTGAACCTGTTGTATAGTGATGCAGATGAAACGATCACAGTGAGTAGTACTGAGAGTGGTCAAATCATTGTTGATTCGACTGCGGGTGAAATCATTACATTCTTGAGTCCTGCACAAACATTGTTGATCGATGCGGGCGCAGGGCTTAACACGGTGAACCTGAATTCGTTTGGTTCCGGCTTTGCTGCCGATTTTTATTTCCTCGACAGCGCGGGGACTGAGACCGTGGTTCTGGGAGATGGTCTGAATCTGGGGAGCGGTAAGATTACGATCGCTGCCGAAACGGTTCAGATCGCAGGAGAGGTAACGGGGGCAGGTGATCTGGAGATCTCAGCGACCACGATTGAATTCTCTGACACGAACAGTACTCTCAATTCCGGCGACAGCGACCTCCGACTGGAGTCTGTGAATACGATCAATCTTGGGGAAGTGATCACGACCGGGACTGTCGAGATCACGTCCATTGATGGTGGGATATATGACTTCAATGGCAATGAAAACAATATTTCTGCTTCCCATGCAATCCTCTCTGCTGTCACGAATTCGATCTATGGATCACTGGACACCCAAGTGGTCAATCTCGAAGCGATTGCAGCCGGGTATCTGGAAATTACTAATACTGGTGATCTGATCATTGGCGGAGCTGGTGCCCTCACAGGCGTCAAATCAATCAGTGGAAATGTCGATATCGAATGTTATGGGGGAATCGAAATCCTGGAGAATGTTACTGCCCGCGATCAAGTCGTTATCATATCACTGGACTCGGCTGTAGCCAGTCTGAGTGAAGACATCATCGTGCGGTCGGGGGCGGTGATTTATTCAGAGTCAAATTATGTGGCCATTTATGCTGACGATGATTTGACCTTGGAGAACCTATCCGAAATTCACACTCCCAACAGTGAAATCTACTTACGAGTCAATTTTTCCAGTGTTGATCTAGTGGGGGGCACTCTGGATGTGTCAGGCCAGTTATTCTCTACAGGATTTACAAATATTCGTGGCAGCACTGAGGCAGATTCCTTCTGGATTATACCCAGCCAGAATTCGAATATCAAAATCGATGCCTATGATCCTGCATCACCTGATCTGATTAGCGATACATTGAATTACCTGCTTCCTGCGGGAGAATCTGAGACGCTGGTTTCAACCAGTACCTCCGATGGTACTCTTTCATTTACCGGTGGATTTGGAGACATCGTTTATACAGGAATTGAAAATCTGCAGCAGGGCGATCTGTCTCAACTGTCTGGATTGTTGAGAGTTGAAGGGACAGCCGGCGATGATGTGCTCACGATCAATGCCACTGATGCGGATTCTGGAACCTGGCAGTTGAACTCTGGTCCGGAGATGGCATTCTCCAGTATCAATGAGCTGGTCTTTTATGGATTGACGGGAGACGATCGGCTGGTGATCAACAACCCCGACGGTACTGTTTTCAATCCCACTGGCGGAATCCTGTATGATGCGGGTGGTCAGGCAGGGGACCAGCTGGAACTGAATGGAGGATCCGCCATTTCAGAAGAGCATCGACTCGATTCAGGTCAAAATGCTGTTTACTACGATGGTTTACTGGAGCCAGTGCTTCGTTATCGGGGTGTAGCTACCGTAGTATCTGAAGTCGATGTTGCTGCCACGAATCTGATGGGAGACAACTTGATAGTTTCTTCAGCTGATGGTGTGCAAACCAAAGTGACCGGCAATGTGGATGTCGTTCTAGCCGAAGTGACTGGGTTCCTGGTTCTTGAAGGGGCTACAGAATCCGCGACGATTCAATTGAATTCCCTGGGATCGGGAATGACAGGGACCCTGCTGGTCGGTGGTGGCAAGCAGGAAACGGTGATGCTGAATGACGGGTTGGACCTGGGGAGTGCAGATGTCACGATCCATGCAGGTTCAGCGCAGGTAACCGGTCAAGTCACACTCTCCGGTGAACTTCAGATTGAAGCAAACACGATATCGTTTGTAGATGGGAACAGTGGGATTGATGCCGGTTCAGGAAACATCGAACTGTTATCCAGCGAAGATCTGACCATCGCTAACCTGACAACGACGGGGGATGTAGTGCTGACTTCGTTGAAGGGGAATATTCGAAGAGTCGTCACGGGCACGTCCCTGATCAAAGCCTTCTCTGCCGTGATGTTTGCGGAAAAAGGTGAGATTGCCAATCTGATTACCGAACTGAGTCATCTGGAAGCAGTTGCATGGGGTGGAGTCGAAATCAATAATACCGGGGATCTGATCATTGGTGGGGTCAGTAATCTGGAGGGAATCGAAACATTGGCAGGTGGGATCAGTGTTTATAACTATGGTAACCTGCAGGTCAGTGAAGATCTGATAGCTGTCGGGACACTTTATTTAAGGACATTCGATTTTGATAACCCCTCATACAATCGTAATCTAATTATAGACTCAGGTGTGTTTCTGCAGAGCGGTTCAAACGCCTACCTTATATCATGTGATGACCTGCTGATTGAACAGAATGCATTGCTGACTTCTTTCAACATCCATCTCTATGTTGATTCGGGTGGAGGTGAAGATACCATTGGCGGCAGGCTGGATCTTCTGGGAGAACTGGGCGTTTTTGGTGGAAACTATGCGCGTATTAATGGTGGATCTCAGGCGGATTCCTTTTACATCAGCCCCAGTCAGAGGAATCGGATTCAGGTTTATGCCAACGATCCAACCTCTCCCGCGGATACGTTATATTATTATACCCCGGAAGGCGTCACAGCGACGTTGTCCAGTTCCAGTTCCAACGTGGGAACTGTAACTTTTTCAGATGGCTATCAGGAGATACTGCATGTCGATGTAGAAAACATTGAAAATGCAGGCACTCCCCCTGAATCAGATCCCGCCTGGATCTCAGTTGCTGGTACTTCCGGCAATGACGTATTAACTGTCAACGCGACGGACTCGAATTCCGGTACCTGGCAATTGAATGATGGACCTGTTAACAGTTTCTCAGATATTGAGAGTTTCACATTTTTCGGTCTGGCAGGCGATGACCGTCTGGTAATCAATAATCCTGTTGATGGCGTATTTCACCCCGCAGGAGGTATCAACTATGGTGGAGGTACGGGAGGCGAGACGCTGGGCGATAGCCTGGAAATTATCGGGGGTGTGATCGAAGACAGCAAGTTTGATTTAGTTGCCGATAACCGTGGCCGGATTTTTTATGGAGATGGCGCTGCACCAGCGATCAATCACTTTAATCTGGAAGAGTTGTCTTCTGAGCTTTCGGTTACAAATCAGCGGATCTATTACAGCTTTCCGGGAACACAGCCGCTCACGATCAGTGACGCCGGGGCTGGTGT
>JAGQQP010000259.1 GCA_020426085.1 Planctomycetaceae bacterium
CCGCCTTCTCACCTGCCACCAGATAATCCGTTTTGGAAGAGACACTGCCAGAAGCTTTGCCGCCATGTTTACGGATCAGTTCTTTCGCCTCATCGCGGGTGAACTGCGTCAATGTCCCGGTCACGACCAGAGTTTTTCCGTCAAGCACACCGGATGTTTCAGCTGTCGTTTTTTCAACAGGGCTTCCCATATTCAGGCCTGCTGCCTTCAAATCTTCGATCAGCTGCGTACCAAAATCCGAGTGAAAAAAAGTATAAACCGATTCGGCAATCACGGGGCCAATCTCATCGACGGCTGCCAGCTCTTCAACACTCTGTCTGGCAATCTCATCAATCGTGCCGAACTGCTTTTCCAGAATTCGCGCATTACTGGAACCGACATGTCTGATATTCAGTCCCGTCAGCAGACGCCAGAGTGGTTGCGTTTTTGAATTTTCAATTCCCGCCAGCAGATTTTCGATCGACTTTTCGCCCTGTCGTTCCAGAGCAACCAGATCCCCGTAATGATCATGTAGCCGATAGATATCCGCCAGCCCTTTCAGCAGCTCCTTCTCGAGCAGCTGTTCGATCATTTTGATGCCCATGCCTTCGATATCCATCGCCTGGCGCGAGGCATAGTAACGCAGGGTTTCCCGCACCATCGCAGGACAGTTGGGATTGGGACAGCGGATATACACGCCTCCTTTATCCTGAACCAGCAGAGTATCACATTCCGGACAATGCGTCGGAAACTCCAGTTCCTGCTGGCTGCCATCGCGGCGATGTTCTTCCACGCGGACCACATGCGGAATAATTTTTCCCGCTTTCTCCACAACCACCCAGTCGCCGATCTGAATTCCCAGGCGTTCCATTTCATCCCGATTATGCAGGCTCGCCCGGGAAACGGTGGTTCCCGCAATCTGTACCGGTTCCAGATTGGCAACCGGAGTCACGGTTCCCGTTTTTCCCACCTGAAATACAATCGACTCAGCACGGGTCACCGCTTCATAGCGTTCCCACTTATAAGCAACGACCCAGCGCGGACTTTTCGATGTGTTACCCAGTTCCTCCCGCTGATCAAATCGATTGACCTTCAAGACAATGCCGTCGACTTCAAAATCGAGAGTATGCAGATCATCCATCATGGTCTGCACATGCTCCATCGTAGTTTTCAGATTGGGAAACGCTTTTACGCCGGGCGTCGCAGGGATTCCCATCTCCTGTATGGCAGCCAGATAATTAATGTGCGTCTGATAGTCAACTCCCGCCATCGCCCCGATACCATGAGCAAAAAAACGAATCTTACGTTTCGCACACAGTTTGGGATCCAGAAGTTTCAAGCCACCGGCGGTCGTATTCCGCGGGTTCGCAAACGGCTCCTTTTCCTGTTCCTGCATTTCCACATTCAAGAGCTGAAAATCAGAATTGCTGATGTAGGCTTCTCCTCTGACTTCCAGCAGTTCCGGGGGATTTTCCGTCTCCAGCCGCAAGGGAACCCCTCTGATGGTTCGCACGTTGTGCGTGATGTCATCCCCCTGCTGCCCATCACCCCGCGTCAGCCCCTGGATCAATCGTCCGTTTTCATAAATCAGGGAAACGGCGACTCCGTCAATTTTATACTCGGCGGTGAGTTCGACCTGATCTTCCCCCAGCAGTTTGCAGATGCGGGTTTCAAAGTCGCTCAGCCCCTCGAGTTCAAAAATATTGTCGATGGACAGCATCGGCAGGCGGTGGGCAACGGTCTGAAAGCCTTCAATCGGCGCGCCCCCCACTTTTTTAGTGGGGCTCTCGGGGGAATCGTATTCGGGATGATCTGTTTCGAGCTGTTCCAGTCGCTTCATCAACCGATCGAATTCCCGGTCACTGATTTCCGGCTTCGCATCCAGATAATACAGACGATTATGATGTTCGAGCTGCTTACGAAGTTCTTCTATCTCGGTTCGGACTGACATAATACTGATCCCAGCGGGAAGTGGAAAAGAAAGAAATGATTCAGTCAGCAGATTCGTTCAGAAGTTTTTCCTGCTGGGTCCGTTTCAAATCTGCTTCGACCATCAACCGGGCCAGTTCCTCGAATGACACTTTGGGTTCCCACTTCAGTTTTTCACGTGCTTTGGTTGGATCAGCACACAACAGCTCGACTTCGGCAGGACGATAGAATCGGGGATCGATCTCTACATATTTCTTCCAGTCCAGTTCCACTGCGCCAAACGCTGCTTCCAGAAATTCCCGCACGGAATGCGTTTCTCCCGTACCGATCACGAAGTCATCCGGTTTGTCCTGCTGCAGGATCAGCCACATGGCTTCAACGTAATCGCCGGCAAAGCCCCAGTCCCGTTTCGCATCAATATTTCCCAGATACAGTTTATCCTGCAGTCCCAGCTTGATCCGGGCTACCGCCTGAGTGATTTTTCTGGTGACAAATGCTTCTCCCCGACGGGGGGATTCGTGGTTGAACAGAATCCCGTTGCAGGCATACATCCCATAGGATTCACGATAATTGATGGTCTGCCAGTACGAAAAGACTTTCGCACACGCATAGGGGCTGCGGGGATGAAAGGGTGTGGTTTCACTCTGGGGAGATTCCACTACCTTGCCGAACATCTCGCTGGAAGACGCCTGGTAGAAACGAACCTGTTTCCCGTTCTGCTGTTCAAAATAGCGGATCGCATCCAGCAGTCGCAGAGTACCAACTCCAGTCACTTCGGCGGTATAAACGGGAATATCAAACGAAAGTCGGACGTGGCTCTGCGCTGCCAGATGATAAACTTCATCCGGTTTCACCTTGTCCAGAATTTCATTCAGATTGGAACCGTCTGCAAAATCACAGTAATAACAGTTTTCAGGAGGTTCACCGATACCTGGCTTGCTGCAGGAGGTGATTCCGTGAACTTCGTAGTTTTTACTCTTCAGAAACTTCGATAAATAATATCCGTCCTGGCCATTAATTCCTGTAATTAATGCGACTTGTTTCACAGTATTCTATCCTTGAATTGAATTTGGTTCGGTTTCTGAAATCAGGTCTGTTTCGCTTCCCTACCTGCAGTGTAGTCGGTTTCGTCGATTTCGCAATACTTTGCCTGCGCACTGCGACTCGAACACAATAATCACTTCGATTAATTGCTCTGAGCAGATCGGTGACCTTTGATGTAATACTTCAAGATCTCCCAGCGTCGAATTACTCCCAGCATCCGATGTGGCTGCTCGCGGGAAACAACTGGTAAACAGTCGTAAGAATCCTCACGAAATTTACTCCAGACACGCGCCAGGGAATCATCGGGATAGACTACTGTTTCCAGATTATTCGCCAGGTCGGCTGCACGTACCAGCGAACCGATCTTCGGGTCAAACAGTGTATTGCTCAAATCCTGATAACGAATCACGCCTACCACTTCTTCCTGAGGTCCTAAAACCGGAAACGTATTATCGTGGCTGTGCTCGATAAAAGAGATCACTTCATTAAAGGTCGCCGTCTGCGAAATGCCTTTTACATTTTTGCGGTAAAGCTGTTCGACCAGAATCTGGTCTGGCGGCTGAGTATTTTCTGAAAGCAGACCAAAGGAAACCAGAAAACGTCGAATCATTGACTGAAATTCACTGATCGGATCACCGGCGGTATGATGAATCGCGTTAATCAACGGAACCTCACCCGCCCGCAGCACAGACTGTCGGATCATGATCGGACCGACAATTTCAAAGAACACAACCGATCCTAAAATGATCGTCTGCAGATGCCCTCCCAGTACAGGATCCCGACTGACGGCAATCCCGGAAAGCGCAATAGCAGCTCCCGCCTGGGCAAACAGAGTGGTTCCCAGCCACTGTGAGACTTCCGGTTCTTCTTTCCGCATCCGCGCGGGAATCATAATTCCGATATATTTCCCCAGCAGACGGAACGTTATATAACTGGCTCCGACCAGTCCCGCTTCGATGAATTGTGTCGGTTTCAGTTCTGCCCCATGAATAATGAAAAACAGAACGCATAAAAAACCGGTCAGCGGATACAGTTCGGCTTCGACTTTGGGAACGTCTTCCTCTGCCAATGAATTCGCGACGGTGAAACCCATTGCCAGAAATGTCAGCATGTAAGGCATACCAGTGGTGCGACACAATCCCAGAGCGATCGCAATCAACGCGATAAACATGATCATTCGACGGCTGCCTTTAATGATCGAACTGCCGTAGCTGATCATCAGACCGCCGAACACACCAATAAAGATCGAACCGAAGATATCCAGCCCCAGATGTCCCAGTTGAGTGAATACAGAGTTGTGCTGGCTATCTCCCTGAAAGAAGTAGACAGCGACAAATATGATCTCAAAAGCGACGATGGAAACGAGATTGTTCATCGCGACCAGGATCCCGGTATATTCCGAAATCGGTCCTTCCGACTGCATTTCTTTCAGCACCAGAATCGTTGTTGCCGGTGCGGTGGCAATCGCCAGTGCACCCAGGAGAATCGCAGCCCCACTGGATTCACCAACCAGCAGTAATCCGATAAAGACAATAAAAAACGTTGCCAGGATTTCTCCCACCGAGAGCGGCAGGACACGCCGAAACAGTCTCTTCAGACGCGAGAGAGTAAAATGGTTCCCCAGTCCAAACAAGACCAGAGCCATCGCCAGATCGGTCAGCGGTTTTAACTCTTCCAGGTGCTTATGGGGAATCAGATCCAGCAGCGCCGGGCCCAGAATCACACCCATTAACAGGTAGGCTGTCACCTTAGGCAGGCGAAACAGCTCTCCCAGAGTTCCTGACAGCAGACCGGCAGCCAGAAAGATTCCCAGTGTAAAGATGATGTGCCAAGAGCCCATTCGAACTTCCTGTTCTTGAGTAATCGATGACCAGATACGGGCCGATTATAGCAGATCACCAGTTTCGGTCGATCCTCAGACTCTAATCCGCGCCAGAAATATTTGATTCTAAACTACTATGTGACAGTAAGTTCGAGCACCTGCCATAACTCCATCTCTTTCCGAAAATGCTTTCCGGGCCTGATCCGTTCAGTCCAGGTTCATCGTTACCGTTTTCAGCTCTGTATAGCTGGCCAGTCCCGCTGCCCCCAGTTCGCGACCGATTCCACTCCGTTTAAACCCGCCAAAAGGAGCAGCAGCGTCGAACACATCATAACAGTTCACCCAGACCGTCCCGGCTTTGATCCGACTGGCCATCAGATGCGCCTTTTTCACATCACTGGTCCAGACGGCGGCAGCCAGGCCAAAATGAGTGTTATTTGCACGCGCGACAACCTCTTCCACATTCTTGAAAGGCAGAATACTCAAGACCGGCCCGAAGATTTCATCGGTAGCAATCGGCATTTCGTCGGTCACATGATCGAAGACCGTTGGTTCCACAAAATAACCTTTGGAGCCAAAACGGGAGCCTCCTGTGACACACTTCGCCCCGGCATCGGTCCCCTTCTGGATATAACTCAGAATTTTTTCCATCTGAGCCTGATCGACCTGTGGTCCCTGTGTGGTTTCCGGGTTTAGCGGATCACCCAGTTTTCGGGCAGCGGCTTTCGCGGTGATTTTCGCGACGAATTCTTCATGCACCGACTCTTCCACAAACAGTCGGCTCCCGGCACAGCAGCATTGTCCCTGATTGAAAAACAGACCGAATTCCGCGCCAGCAACAGCGGCATCCAGATCGCAGTCTGCGAAGACAACGTTCGGGCTTTTGCCCCCCAGTTCGAAGGTCAATCGCTTTAATGTGGCAGCGGCATCAGCCATGATGATTTTGGCGGTCGCATCTTCGCCGGTAAAGGCGATCTTGTCGACATCCGGGTGTTTTACCAGAGCGGCACCCGCAGTTGGTCCGTAACCGGGAACAACATTAATGACTCCCGGCGGTATCCCTGCCTCCAGCGCGAGTTCCGCCAGTCGCAGACAGGATAACGGTGTCTGCTCTGCGGGTTTCATTACGATCGTACAGCCCGCCGTCAAAGCAGGCGCCCATTTCCACGCGACCATCAGCAGTGGAAAGTTCCAGGGAATAATCTGTCCGGCAACTCCCAGCGGTTCCCTTCGCGTGTAACAGAAATGGTTTCCACGAATGGGAATCGTGGTGCCTTCAATCTTGTCAGACCAGCCGGCGTAATACCGCAGACAGTCAATAACCAGCGGCAGATCAGCAGCACGACTGTCGCGGATCGGCTTCCCGTTATCCAGCGATTCCAGCGCTGCCAGCTCTTCGATGTTTTCCTCAATCAGGTCTGCCAGACGATAGATCAGCCGACCACGATCACGGGCATCCATTTTCGACCAGGGACCAGATTCAAACGCTTTGCGGGCGGCTTTCACTGCCAGATCA
>JAGQQP010000025.1 GCA_020426085.1 Planctomycetaceae bacterium
CCCGCGTATTATAAAAAGCAGCCCGAGAACATGGGCGTTTCGGTGCGTACCCCCCGCTATCGTTACACGGAATGGCGCGAGTTTAACACGGGTAAGATCATCGCGCGGGAGCTTTATGATCACAGTCGCGATCCGGAAGAGAATTCGAACATCATCGAACATCCCACGGACCAGGCCGAGTTTGAGAAAGCAGTACAGCTGCTGGAGACGCAGTTTCCGCGGAAGCCGGCTGGGAAAGATTGAGGGCTATGTTCGTATTGTGTGGCACAGTTGGCTCGCCAACAGTGATCGAAAAACAGTAACCAACTTTAGGAAAATTCTTCAGAAATGGGTGAGCCCGAATGCAATTCGGGCCGAGCGCAGCGAGCAGGAGGTTGCAGGCTGATCGTGCAATTGTGATCAGCGGTTTCGATATAAATTCCTGCTTGCAGCAGCACTGTTGGGCAAGCCAACAGTGGCACCCGGCGGGTTGTGCTGGTGGGTGGCAGGGACGTTTGATTGTTTGCTCTGTCAGTTTCCTGCTCGCTGCGCTCACCCTGAATTGCATTCGGGGCTACCCGGTATTTTCGTGTGGTTTCGTGTATTTCGTGGTAGAAAAATGAAGAACGCGGGTTTCATCCGGTCCCATTGCGGTGCGAAACTGGTTCGAACATCGCCAGGCGGGCGGACACATGGGTCACGCCCCTACGACTGAACTGATTGGTTTTGGTGATCTGGCTTGAAAGCTGCTCTGACAGTTTCCTGCTCGCGATGCTCGCCCCGAATTGCATTCGGGGTTACCCGTTTGTTGTGAGAGAAGAAAACAATATGTGAGATTCAGAATTGATGGGGAGCCAACCGGGGCTAAGGCCCTGCGGCTAATCTGGGACGTTTTCTGGTTTATCACATCGATCGCAGATCATTGCTGCTGTTCAGACTTCAGTGGTTCGAGATTTTCATCTGCGGGGCATGGGAGCCGATCTTTATAATTCGTGTTGAATCGCTTACGGGAGTTGTGATCACAAGCACTGTTGGGCGAGCCAACAGTGGCACCCATTGATTACTGTCGGACAGTTCTATTTATCGGGTGAGTTTTCTGAAGACTTTTTCTACCACGAAAAACTCGAAAACACACGAACGTTTGGTGGGACTTTTAAATAAAGCATGAGGTAGAGCGATGGATTGTTTTTCTGATTTATATGCTGATGATTCTTGTGTGGAAGCTGATTTCGGGATCTTTCTGTTTTCATTGTTCACAGGGATATTCTCTGCAGGGGCGCGGGGGTGTAAAGGGGGGATGAACCGAATCGGGTGGCGATACAGGTTGACAGGGGTCCGATGTGAGGCGACATCGGGGCGGTCTTGTGGTGAAACGGCTGCGAAGTGCGGCGACCCGCAGGCATACATTGGGAACAGGTGCGGTTATGCGAACTGAAAACATGGAAAAAAAGGGCTGTTTTATGGTGAAGAACAGGAACAACTGTCGCGTGTTTCAGTGCACTGTAAACTGGTCACGCGCGCGACACAGAACAACGTTTATCGCTGTTGGCGCGGCGGGGTCAAGTTCAATCTGTTCCAGATCGTTGATTCTACTGCCTGGATTCACAGGAGGCTGGTTTGCGCAGTGGTGGCATCCCATCCTAATGATCAGGGTGGCACTGTTGGCTCGTCCAACAGTGTTTAGGGGAACGTCATCCATCTTGAGGAATATTGCATCGAACTCTGAGATTCACTGTTGGGTAAACCAACAGTGCCACCCGGGACTTTGTCTGGAGGATAGCTTTTTCATAGGAGCGTTCGGATGATTTCGCTGTCAGTTTCCTGTTCGCTGCGCTCACCCCGAATTGCATTCGGGGTTACCCGGATATTGTCGATGTGAAAATTAGAAACGTGAGATTAAGAGTAGGCCGGGAGACAACCGGGGCTAACGCCCTGCGGCTAATTATGTCTTGCATTGGGGAGGTGAGGGCTTTCTCTCTTCACTGTTGGCAAGTGTAAAGACCGGACACATAGGTAACACACGTTCGGACACATGGGTAACACTCATGTAAACTGTTATGTGACTTCATTTAAGGGGGAGCATGACATGGTCTGGAAGGAGTGTAATCGGGTGTCTGAACGTAAAAAATTTGTGTTGCTGGCTTCGGTGGAAGGGGCCAATATCTCAGAGCTTTGTCAGCGTTTTGGAATCGCGCGTAAGACAGGCTATAAATGGTTACAACGATTCCGGGAAGACGGGGATTCAGGCCTGTCCGACCGCTCTCGTTGTCCTCATACGTTTCGTTCTCCGACATCGGAAAAGATGGAGGCTGCTGTGTTGTCAATTCGTGATCAGCATCCGACCTGGGGAGGTCGCAAAATTCACCATCGCCTGCTGGCCCTGGGATACAAACATGTTCCTGCTGCCAGTACGATTACTGCGATCCTGAAACGACATCAGCGGATTGATCCAGAAGAATCAAAGAAACGACAGGAATTCCAGCGTTTCGAACGTAGTGAGCCGAATGAACTCTGGCAGATGGATTTCAAGGGAGAGTTTCCCACACTCGATCAACGCTGGTGCTATCCGCTCACGGTGATGGATGACCATTCCCGTTTTTCTCTGGTTCTCAAGGCCTGTGGAAATCAGAAAGGCCCCACAGTTCAAAAACACCTGCGAGACGCTTTTCGCCTTTACGGGCTGCCCCATGCAATGTTGATGGACAACGGGACGCCCTGGGGTTCAACGGTCAGTCCCGGGAGTTATTCCCGCTTCTCAGTCTGGCTGATGGATCTGGATGTGCGGGTGATTCATGGCAGGCCTTACCATCCCCAGACCCAGGGAAAAGAGGAACGGTTTCATCGGACATTAAAGCAGGAGGTCCTGCAGGGCCGTCGCTTCAAGAATCATGCTGAACTGCAAAAAACATTCGATGGCTGGCAGACTGTTTATAATCAGGAGCGTCCGCACGAAGCCCTGGACTATCAAACGCCGATCGAACGTTATTGGGTGAGCTCTCGAGAGTACCCGGAACGACGAAGGAAATTCGAATACGATTCCAGCTTCGCTGTCCGGAAAGTTGGTTCTGAAGGGCGTATCGTATTCCAAAGCAGAGAGTACTACCTGAGTCGTTCGTTTCGGGGGCAACTGGTGGGGATACGCAGTAACGGGCAGGAGGGAGAATGGGACGTATATTATCGCACATTCAAAGTTGGTAAGATCGAATTGAGAAAACACCGTCCCCGCAGGAAAAGTCGCAGCCGTTGAGAGATCCCTGTTCGCTACGCTCTCAGGGATCTCTCAACGTCTTGTAAACAACAATAGAAAAGTGTTACCTATGTGTCCGAACGGTTGTGTATCATGTGTCCGGTCTAAATAGCAAGCCAACAGTGGCACCCTGCATGAATCCGATAACTGCTTTTCGAGATTGATTATAGAACAATGAGGGGCACTTGCTCACCAGACAACAATTACTCTGCCACCTCCTGTTGCCTCTGGCAATCCCGGATTACATCCGGGACCACCCCTGGTTGAGTCTATTACCATCTGCACGCAGTATCAGCCCAGCTCTACAATCGGTTTTCCACTGGGGAGAATTGGCATGGGTCTGCCGCTGTGGTCGAGGAATTCGTGGCTCTGGTCGATCCCCAGGAAACGATAGACGGTGGAAAGCAGATCGTTGGGGTCGAGTTTGTTGTCTTTCGCATAAGCGCCGTTGGCTGTGGTGGAACCGATGACCTGCCCCATCTGCATACCGCCACCGGAGACCAGAACCGACATCGCTCCGGGCCAATGATCGCGACCGGGCTGCATGACTTTGGAACGTGTTCCTTTCTGTGGATTGATACGGGGCGTGCGACCGAATTCGCCACTGACAATGACCATTACTTTTTCATCCAGGCCACGCTCGTAGATATCTTCGATTAATGCAGACACCGCGCGGTCAAAGATGGGCAGGCGTCCCCGCAGATCATCATAAAGGTGACCATTCACGGCATGGATATCCCAGTTACCGGCACAGCCTTTGACACCCGGATTCTGCATCTGCATCGTGACGAAACTGCTACCCGCTTCGACCAGGCGGCGGGCCAGCAGGGCGCGCTGTCCCCATTTGTGGCGCCCGTATTTTTCGCGGGTAGCGTCGCTCTCCTGTGATATGTCAAAGGCGTTGCGGGCCTTGTCGCTGGTGAGCATGTTCAACGCTTTACTGTTGAACTTGTCGATCGATTCCAGTGAGCCGTTCTGATCGATGTCACGTCGCATCTGGTCGAAAGAGGTTAACAGTGTCATGCGATCATCGAGGCGTTCCTTCAGTTTATCGTCCATCGTGATGTTGGGTACCTGGAAGTTATCCAGGTTCGGATCGGCGCCGACTACGAACGGCAACGCAGATTCACCCAGGTAGGAACTGCCGCCCCCATACACGCGGGGCTGGTTACCGATGTAGTTCGGCAGACCATTGTTTACATGGTCGCGCATTTTGGAGACGATCGGTCCAATAGTCGGAAACTGTGAGATCGGATCGAGCGGACGCAGCGGATCGCGGCCGGAAAGAAACCGCCCTGCTCCGCCGGCGTGATTGGCAAAGCCGTGTGAGATCGAACGGATAATCGTAAACTTATCGGCGACCTTCGCATGCAGAGGCAGATGTTCGCAGATATCCATGCCCGGCACATTAGTATGAATCGGGCTGAACTCCCCGCGGTATTCGATAGGCGCGTTCGGCTTCAAGTCATACGTTTCCATATGACTGGGACCACCCTGCAGCCAGATCAGAATCACCGAGGTATCGGGAGTCGATCCTGATGTCGCAGCCGCTTCAGCTCTGAGCCGTAACAGATCCGCCAGGCCCAGCCCTCCCAGTGTCAGAAATCCAGACTGGAGAAAGGATCGCCTTGAAAGTGTCGCCTGCATCAGATTTCCTGGATCATTCATGTTCAACACCTCAGCTCGCTGGTATCGGGAAGGAATTTCTGGTGGGATTCAAGCAGACTCGTTTTGCTGCTCTGTTTGTATATAAAGGTCGGCTCTGCCAGCAGACAATTTCATTTCAAAATTCGTTTATATATCATATCAAATGAATTTCCCGCTCACAAACCTTTCCTGCTCAATCGGTGTTTTCCGATCAAATGTGCACAATCAACTCCCCTTAAGCCACTAATATCAATACACTTAGACGCTCTTACATTTCTCTTCACGTCTCTAAATCTGTCGATTTACGACGTGATGGCTGAACTGAGCGTGTTAACCTGCACAATCGAAACAGTCTTTGTAACCCGTTGGCAGGGAGTGATTAACGGGGCTGTCTCTGGACGAATATTGGATTCTGGGCAGGAAATGACTCGTTATTGTCCCTGAGAGAAGATAGAATTGACCGCCAATCAAGTGATTGAATACCAGAACGAACATTTGGCGTACGCGGTGCGTCTACGTATTTGTCTGTTGTGGTAACAGCAAGATAACGATCAGCCGGAAACCGGTTTCGAACCGGTGAGATTGGATTTTGGTCGTTTCCGTCATTAATTATTGAGACCATTAGAGATTATCGAAACAGAAGGGTGAAGACAGTGGCCACTGCCAACGAAAAAAACACGCAAACGAAGACAATCAATGGCGCTGAGATACTGATTCAGGCATTGGTGCGGCAGGGCGTGAAAACCATCTTTGCTTATCCAGGTGGTTGCAGTATGCCGCTGCACCAGGCTTTGATGAAATACAAAGACGATATCCGCACACTCCTGCCCCGCCACGAACAGGGGGGCGGTTTTGCTGCTCAGGGGATTGCCCGGACAACCGGCGACGTGGGTGTCTGCATGGCAACCAGTGGCCCCGGTGCCACCAACCTGGTCACCGCACTGGCGGATGCCAAGCTGGATTCGATTCCCATGGTGGCTATCACCGGCCAGGTGCCTCAAGCCGTCATTGGTAGTGACGCGTTCCAGGAAACTCCCATGGTGGAAATTTCCCGTGCGATCACCAAACATCATTACATGGTGACAGATGTTAAAGACGTCGCCCGTATCGTGAAAGAAGCATTCTTCATCGCGAACACAGGGCGTCCCGGTCCTGTGCTGATCGACTTCCCGAAAGACTGTCAGCTGGCGACACTGGATGAAGAACCCGACTACGATCCCGATACTTATCTGCCCGGCTATCGTCCTGAAATGCGCAAAGCAGCTCCGGAACAGATCAAGCAGATCCTGGCAGCCATCAAACGTTCCAAGAAACCGATTCTCTATGTCGGTGGCGGTGCCATTATTTCGGACGCTTCCGAAGAACTGGTGAAGTTCGCCCGCCGCACGAATATTCCTGTGACCACCACAGTGATGGGGCTGGGCGTATTTCCCGGCGATGATCCTCTCTGTCTGGACATGCTGGGCATGCACGGAACCGTTTATGCGAACTACGCCGTCAACGAAGCAGATCTGCTGCTGGCATTCGGCGTACGCTTTGATGACCGCGTGACAGGTAAGCTCGAAGAGTTCGCCAAACACGGCAAAATCGTACACGTGGATATCGATCCTTCCGAGCTGCAGAAGAATAAAGAAGCACACATTCCCATCAATGCCGACCTCAAACATGTGCTGGTCGCATTGAACGAAGCCATTACCGACAACGACCTGCCTCAGGTTGATAACTGGCTGGCACAATGCAAAGAGTGGAAAGAGAAATATCCCCTGAAATATCCTGAATTGGGCGACATCATGTCGCAACAGTATGCGATCCACGAACTCTGGCAGCAGACTAAAGATAAAGATCCCTACATCACAGTAGGCGTTGGTCAGCACCAAATGTGGGCGGCACAGTTCTACAAGTTCAATAAACCACGCCACTGGCTCAGTAGTTCCGGACTGGGAACAATGGGCTTCGGACTGCCCGCTGCGATGGGTGTCCAGGCACAGTTCCCCAACAGCCTGGTGGTCGACATCGACGGCGACGGCTCGATGCTGATGAACATTCAGGAACTGGCGACACTGCATA
The DNA here is from genome assembly GCA_020426085.1 of Planctomycetaceae bacterium. Taxonomy (GTDB): domain Bacteria; phylum Planctomycetota; class Planctomycetia; order Planctomycetales; family Planctomycetaceae; genus Gimesia. The sequence goes on from JAGQQP010000025.1 coordinate 6,941, forward strand.
CTGAAAACCTGCCGGTCAAAATCCTGTTGTTGAACAACCAGCACCTGGGCATGGTGGTGCAGTGGGAAGACCGCTTCATGGAAGGCCGACGTGCTCATACTTATCTGGGCCCCGTCCATCATCCGGAATGGGAAGGAAAAGGGTCCGGCGAGCATGGCGAAGACACCTACCCGGACTTTGTCTCCATCGCCAAAGGATTCGGTCTGCAGGCAAAACAGGTGCGTTCCAAAGCAGAATACCCGGCTGCCCTGGCAGAAATGCTGGCATCAGATCAACCTTACCTGCTGGATGTGATCTGCACCTATCAGGAACATGTGCTACCGATGATTCCCAGCGGCGGTACTGTGAACGACATTATTACAGAGTAATTAAAGACCAGCGTCTGATATCGATTACCGGGCTCCTCAATCACCGATTGACGGAGCCCGTGTTTTTTGTGTCACAAATAATCAATACCTGAACTCATATCGCGAAAAATAATCTGACTATTTACAAGAAGGAATACAAGCATGTTATTCGCAGCGCAAATTCCACAGGAATCAGGATATCTGGTCGGTTGGGGCTCTCTGGCTTTGATTAATGCCGGCCTGGCACAAGGGAAGAACCGCAGCGGTCTCGCCTGGTTTCTGCTCTCACTGTTACTGGGTCCGGTTGCCACTTTTATACTTGTCGCATTCTGCGACAAATTGCCCGGGGTCCCGTAAAGTCGAAAAAAATCTCTCTGCCGGGCTGGAGAAACGTTCTCACAGGCCTATAAGATATCCATTACAGAGTTTTTTTCTGCTTCAACGTGAGGAAACCATGAGCCAGCAGAGACAGATCGGCGTGACGGTCTTACCGGAATACCTGCAATACGAGGGAGTCGAAGCGGTTCTCGACAATCTCATGAAGCGCGCAGGCGTCACGGCCGTTTCCACTTCACCTTATGTGATGCAACTGGCAGACGAGCAGACGGGCGTGCGCGAACCCCCCGCCGACGCTGGTGCCGGACAGGTCCGCCTGCTGGATCGACCGCTGTGGGAAGGCAAACGGGAACTGTGGGTCAAAACATCACCCAGTTTCGTTCCAGATCAATCTCTGTACTCTGGTCTGCGCTATCAACCAGCACAAGCGGATGAACTGACTCACAGCGCAGGTCATGTCGTCGCAGAGTTCATTGAGGCAGCGCATGAACGGGGACTGGAAGTTTACTTCCAGGTCCAGGCTGCGATTCCCCCCGGCTATCGCGTGCAGTTTGGTGGACCGGTCGAAGAAGATATCCCCCGCCTGCCCGATGGATCACTGCCCCGCAGACGCGTCGCCAATAACGGCAGTCTGGCCAGCCCGCATATTATCGAATACCAGCATGCGCTGATTCGCGACTTGCTCAATCAATATCCTGATATCGACGGTCTGCGTTTTGACTGGCCCGAGTATCCCCCTTATTTCCTGGATTCCGCGTTTTTCGATTTCAGCGACCACGCCCGTCAGGCAGCAGATCGGCTGGGATACGATTTTGAACATATGCAGTCAGACTCACAGGCCTTGTACCAGAAACTCAATGGGGGACTGACAGATTACGATCTGGAAAACTGGCTCTCGGAAGAAAATCAGGCCGCTAATTTCCCGGTCTGGTTGAATGATCACTTTCCCGGAGCTTCTGCGATGCTGCTCTTGAAAGCCCAGCTTTCCAAAGAACTGCTGGCGGGCTTCCGAAAAACCATGGATGAATGTGGTAAACCGGGGGTCGAACTGGCACCCTCTGCGTTTCCTCCCCCCTGGTCAATTCTGTCAGGTATGAACTATTCACTGGCTGCAAAATACTGTAACTCGGTGAGTGTGAAACTGTATGGGATGCACTGGTCGATGATGTTGCGTTCCTACGGTGATCAGATTCTGGCTGCTAATCCCGGTTTGTCAGAATCGCTACTGGTGCGTGCTCTGTTCAAATTTCTTGATATCACAGACTGGGCACATCCCATACGCCTGGCAGACGTCTATTATCCGGGCCCCGATCAACCCCACATCGCAGGACCGCTGGCACAGGAACGAAAAATTCTGGCAGCCAGAAAACTCGCACGGCCCATGCCCATCTATGCACTCGCGCACGGTTATGGTCCCACTGAAGATTTTCGGGCGCGGATGCAGGTCGCGACTGACATCAGTCCCGATGGTGTCTGGATCAACCGTTACTGCTATCTGAACGATGACAAGCTGGACATCATCGGCCAGTGTGCTGTAGGCTGCAATACATAAAGTTTGCAGAAAAACAGATCCCACTCCTGATCTTCATTCAAATCTCAGCGCCAGACAGTAGGATAGCAGTACACGCTTTTGAATCCGTACTGATCAACCAGGAGGGCACTGTTCATGCTGCACGGCCAGAAAAATCTGCATCCATCTGACCCCGAATCCTTTATCACCCCCGCTTACGGGGGACGCTTCATTCAGGAACCTGTTCCCAAATACGAAATGCCGGGCGAAGGTCTGCCTCCCAAGGTGGCTTATAACCTGATTCGTGATGAACTGATTCTGGATGGCAACTCGCGATTGAACCTGGCAACTTTCGTCACCACATGGATGGAAGACGAAGCCCGACAGTTGATGTCAGAAACATTCGATAAGAACATGATCGATAAGGATGAATACCCGCAGACCGCTGAGATTGAATTGCGCTGCACCAACATGCTTTCGAAGCTCTGGAATTCCCCCGCGGAAGAAAACGCCGTTGGTTGTTCGACCATTGGTTCCAGCGAAGCAGCGATGCTGGGCGGGATGGCCCTCAAATGGAACTGGCGGAAACGTAGAGAAGCTGCAGGGAAGCCCGCGGATAAACCCAACATGGTGATGGGCATCAACGTACAGGTCTGCTGGGAAAAGTTCTGTCGTTACTGGGAAATCGAACCACGGTTTGTGCCGATGGAAGGAGACCGCTACTGCCTGACCGCGGAAGAAGCCTTAAAGCTCGTCGACGAAAATACGATTGGCGTCGTTGTCATCATGGGGAGTACCTTTGATGGGCGTTACGAGAACGTCAAAGAAGTCAACGACGCTCTGCTCAAGCTCAATTCTGAGACCGGCTGGGAAGTCCCGATTCATGTGGACGCTGCTTCGGGCGGATTTGTCGCACCGTTTCTGCAACCGGATCTGGAATGGGATTTTCGTTTGCCGCTGGTAAAATCGATCAATACTTCCGGGCACAAATTCGGGTTGGTCTATCCCGGTGTCGGCTGGATTATCTGGCGTGAAAAAGCAGAACTGCCGGAAGAACTGATTTTTCACTGTAACTACCTGGGGGGAGACCTGCCTAACTTTGCATTGAATTTTTCCCGCCCCGGAAACCAGGTTGTCGCGCAATACTATAATTTCCTGCGGCTGGGTCACGAAGGCTATCGTGAAATTCACCAGACATCACAGGATGTCGCATTGCATCTGTCGTCGGGTATCGCGAAGCTGGGTCCCTTCGATTTGATCTCGGACGGGAGTGACATTCCCGTGTTCGCGTTTACCACGAATGAAACCGCGAATTTCAGCGTGTTCGATATTTCTAATAAAGTACGTGAACGTGGCTGGCTGGTTCCCGCTTATACATTCCCCAAAAACCGTGACGATCTTGCTGTCTTACGCTGTGTCTGCAAAGAAGGTTTCACGCGCGATATGGCAGAGATGCTGCTGGGTGATCTGCAGCACGCGATTGACTATTTTACATCTCATCCCCAACACACTCCCCAGACTAAAGGGAGTGGATTTCACCACTGACCTGTGTCCGGGTTTTGAAAACATCTCCCCGATAGTCAGCGTCAGGGGTTTATCAAACTAAAAAGCAGGTTTAGTCTTTGAGGTCGAACGTTAATTCGTTTGAACCTGCTTTGACATCTGCTTTGAGTGGCGTGTCTTTGAGACTGCGGTATTTCTGCGGGATATTGGGATAGTCTTTTTTAGGAATTGGATTGTCGGGAGTCCCTTCCGGCGGGGTCACCGTCACGATGTAACTGCCGAGCACGACATCAGAAAGCTCCGTCTGTCCGGCTTCATTCAGCATGCCCATAGCTCCTTCGCCTTTACCGTCCATCATGAACCGGAGCTCTGCTTCGGTAACAGGGGCTCCAGCATGAGTCACCGTGACGGTGATGTCGGCGCGTTGCTTTTGTTCTTCACTACCCCCTCCACAGCCTGCCAGAAACAAGCTGCCACAACAGAGAAGTAAGAACGGGAATGATCGCTTAAATCTTGTTTGCGTAAACATTTCAGAGTAGATCCAGTAGAGAACAGTTTCAGATTACAAAAACAGAGCACAGACCCCGCCGGTCTGATGAGCAGAGTCTGTGCTTTTTTTCTTTAATTCAGCAATGCTGATTTCAGATTAAAACTCGCCCAGTACATTACCGTCATTTTTCGATGCCAGATTAGCCAGGGTACTGAAGTCAATATTTTCAGACACAAAGCGGACGGCCCCATCAGCCAGCAGCACATGAGTTCCGCCGGTATGAAAAGAGTTCAATACCGTATTGGCCCCATAGGGAGCACTGGCTTCTGTCGGTGCACCGGATGTCCAGAAGCTGTTAATGGAATACATCACGGTGGTTGTCCCGGAACCCCAGTTCGAACCGGATCCCAGAGATGGCATTTTGGAAGCCGTTCCAATCCCGCTCCAGCCACCATAGTAGTTGGAACGACAGTCTTTCCCGTTCACCTGACCTGACTGCTCTGCCACGATCATGGTATTGGAAGTTCCATCCTTGACATCACGGATACGGAAACTGTCATTAGGAGCGAGCAGCCCGTTGTTACAATAGGTACCGTTCCCATAGCCTGCTCCGGTAACCGAGCAGGATCCTGAACTGCTGCCCGGCGCGGGAGTGGCACCCGCGATCCCGACATAGTCCATCGTCTGACCCTGATTGTAGTTATTCATACCATTGTCATTCGAGGTATTGGAAAACGGGCTGGACGGACAGTTATACACGGGGACCCTTAATGTTTTTAATACTTCGTTGGTTCCGGCACCTGTCCCATACCCATAGGAACCGCCACTGTTCTCCGACATGAAACCACCTACGGTTGTGCTGATATTAAAATTCATCTGGTTGTAAGCAGGTGCCTGATCCAGGAACGGCAGAATCGGTGCACGCCAGTTCGGTCGGATGAAACCTGCCTGTTCTCCGATAGGAAACCGCAGATAATTATCGTGATAGTTATGCAGCGCCAGGCCAATCTGTTTCAGTTGATTTTTGCAGGTACTGCGACGTGCTGCTTCGCGTGCCTGCTGCACTGCCGGAAGTAACAACGCGATCAGGATCGCAATAATCGCAATCACGACCAGTAATTCAATCAACGTGAAACCACGTGTACGTAACTTTTGCCTGCTCAACATGGACTTTGTCCTTCAAGAATAAAATGGAAAAACAGAGAGTTCGTTTCTTCAGAGGGAAGAAGCTATGAATGAGGGCGGGGATCTGGGAGGCAATCAGTCTCTTCTCAAACAGTGGATCATCTCAAATAACGTGGACTCTCAATCCTTTACAATCGATAATTAAACCAGTGCTGTCGATTTTGCAGCCTCTGCTGCCAAATCATTTAGCTGATATGTCAACTAAGCGAATATCATGCCAATTCCACATGGTGGAACGCTGCCGTGATTCTGAAAAACAGGGAAAAATGGGGGACGAACTCCGTTCTGAAATACAACTGCTCCCCTTGCTGAATTTTTTCACCAGCCAAAAAGAGGCGAATTATTTCAACTTAGCGCTTAAAGTCATTTCTTATTATCATTCTCTGATATTTGTGTTCGGCGTTTCGTTTTTTTAAAAAATTCGAGAATGGTGCCTGACACGATGCAGACACCTGCAGTCGGGGTTGCACAGTAATAGAGCACATGCCACTTAAATTAATCCTGCTCATCTGACATCTGGAAATTTGCTTCAATAATTGTGCTCCCCATCTGATTACCTCATAATACAGTTTTGACCTTCCCCTGTTATATGAGGATTCACCATGCGCTATCCTGGATACATTACGATTCTGTTTTCTCTCCTCTTCCTCCTGACACCCTGTCCGAATGTACGGGCAGAAGTGGGTCTTGGCGCCAAACCGCCCACGGATGCAGAAATCCTGCTGGACGGCAGCCGGGAAATGCTGGATCAGAAATGGACTTACTGGGAAGGTCCCCGCTTCAGTTCCTCCCTGCCGATTAAATGGAAAGTAGTAGACGATCCCATTGATGCAGGAACTGTCGTCATGTCTGATGACCCGGCAGCAGCAGGCGGGAAATACGGAACCGCCGACATCGTCACAAAAAAGAAATACCGCGACTTCCGACTGCATGTGGAATTTCTGGTTTCCAAACCGGGGGGCAACAGCGGCGTCTATCTGCAGAACCGCTACGAAATCCAGGTGCTGGATGGCGATAAAACCAAGCACGGGATGGCTGCCGTCATCAACGAGACCGAATCTCCCTACCACGCCTATAACGGCACAGGCAAATGGAACGCCTACGACATCACATTTCGCGCAGCCCGCTTTAAAGACGGCAAACTTGTCGAGAAGCCATTAGTCTCAATGTACTTCAACGGGAAAAAAGTTCACGAAAACGTCACCATCAACAAAGTCTGGGGCGGCGCTAACTCCGGCCTGGATGGAGGCAATGATAACGGCTTCGGCATTACCGACACTCCAGGAGGTATCAAACTGCAGTGCGAAGGGCACGATGTCCGCTATCGAAACATCTGGATCGAACCCCTCGATCTGAAAACCGCAGATACCGATTTTAAAGAATAGCCGCTCTCATTGATCAGCCGACTTCCCTCCACCCGCAGGGATGTCGTGCTGGTAGAGCAGCTTTCCTTTTTCATCGTGGAACAGAAACGACAGGGTCGCCGGTTTCTTTTCATTCGTCGGTGTCATTCTCACCAGCAGAAAACCACCGGAACGTGGATCCTGCAGATAAGGCTGTTTGATCAAGCCCTCGGGGTCTGTCGATTTCGGGTCCCCCGCTTTGCGGCCCAGACGCGAATTCGCATCGACGAGTGCGCCGCTCGAAAATTCTTCGAAGCCGCTCGGATCGATGGCATGATACTGCCAGTGACGATCACCACAGACAATGAAAAAGTTCTGTTGATCCAACCCGTTCTCCTTGAGCCATTGAAAGAACTCATCCCGTTCATGGCGGAATCCGCCGATGTCACAGTGATTGTCAGTCTTGCGCAGATCGTCGGGGCCGATCATCGGAGTCGGAGAAACGAGCACTTTGAACGTCGCATTACTTTCCTTAAGCGTTTTCTTCAGCCATTCTTTCTGTTCGGTACCCCAGATCGATTTCCCGGGACCGTCTTCCATGGCATTCGGACTGCGATACATCCGGTTTTCCGGCAGCCAGATCTGCAGGTCTTTATTCAGCCGATGCGTACGGTACGTCTTTGCTTCAGTATCCAGCATCGGTGCTACGGGCAGCTGTTCCAGCATCATCGCACGCCCCTCTTCTGGTGTGGGATGATGGTCACCCGTATTATCACCGTCATCAATCCGGTAATCGTGATCGTCAATTTCCCAGTAGGTAGGCACAGCAGCAAACAGATCGCGATAGCGGGGCTGCACAAACTGTTCATGCCATTTCCGTCGCATTTCAGGAATCGTTTCCGCGCGGGGCTTGTCGGGTGTATCGTAATATACGTTATCACCAGTGCCGACAAAGAAGTCTGGTTCCAGTTTGAGAATCGTCTCCAGAGCCGGATAGCCCAGATGCTTGTCCGGACCGGAATATGGCTTTGGAAGCTTTGTATTGTTTTCTTCGAGATGCTGTTTTTTATCGATTCGATCATCACCGTGAAACTTGGCATAGTTCATCCCGGTCACCACCACAAATTCAACAGGCGTCGTTTTACTGGCCCCGGGCAGCGTTTTGAATCGGGCCGTCGGACCGTCATGCAGTTGCTCCTCTGTTTCACCGATCCGGGTCTTACACTCATACTCGGTATCAGCCATGAGACCATTGAATGCAGCTCGGGCAATAAAGTCATGTTCGGCAACAGCCTTGACGACCTGAGTATCAACGTGTTTCGATGCCGTCTTTTCGTTCGCGTAAGGACTGAGCGTAAAGATGACGACTCCCGGCATCCCCGGTACATCGTGATCGACCAGCTGATCCGTCCTCGTCAGGCGCACCTGTACCAGAGCCGTATCAGAAGTGACCTCTCCGGTCATGATGCCCATTCCTGCCTGTGGGAGTGCCATTTCGCCCTCACCGCGGGCGGCTGCTGCTTCACCCTGTGCCGCGGCAGGTGCTGCGACTTCCGGCTTAGGTTTTTCACAGCCGAATACAAACAGTAAACAGCAGAGGCAGAAAATTCTCATGTGAGCACTCCTTTGAATAATGGACATCAATGTGTTTCCGTGTCCCATTCTATTGATTCCGATGACGAGTCCCAACAGAAAAGTGCAACGATTTATCGTATTCCTCAGATGCCGGTTTTTTAAGAATTCCGCAGTAATCAAACTTGCTGTTCTGATTGTGATCTCACCAGAATAGAACAAAAGTGACGGAATGACATTCTCACTGTTCCTGCCGTAAATCCATTGATAAAAGAAGACGCATCATGAAATCGATCAAACTGCCTGTCCTGTTCTCCGTCTGCCTGCTCGCGGTCTCATCTGCTGTTTTTGCCGAGGAACAGGCGTCTGATGCCTGGAAAAAGCTGGTTCGTTCTCCCCGGTTCAACAGTCGCCCCACCTTTCAGTTTGTAGAGAACGATCCCAAGCTGCCCAATGTCTTTCTGTACGGCGATTCGATCTCCATCGCCTATACCGATGCCACTCGCAAAGCCCTCAAAGGCAAAGCCAACGTCTATCGCCTGTACTGCAATGGGGGAGATTCCTCCTCGGTCATCACCAAAATGAAAACCATGCACGACTCGATGCGCAATCCCAAACTTGCAGGCCACTGGGACTTCGACTGGGATGTGATTCACTTCAACGTCGGCCTGCACGATCTGAAATACATGAACGGTAAAAAACTGGATCGCGTTAACGGCAAACAGGTGACCTCCACCGCAGACTACGAAAAAAACCTGCGCGCCATTATCGCCTATCTGAAAGAGCTGGCTCCCAAAGCGAAACTGATTTTTGTAACCACCACCCCGGTCCCCGAAGGGGAAGCAGGACGCATCGCCGGTGACGCTGCGAAGTACAACGAAGTCGCTCTGAAAGTCCTGAAAGATTACCCGGAAATCGGCGTCAACGATCTCTATGCATTCACCAAACCACATCACAAAGAATGGTGGACCAAACCGGGTAACGTGCATTTCAATGCGGAAGGCGCCACAGCGCAAGGGAAAGAATCTGCCCGCGTCATCGAACAGGAACTGAAGAAACGGGATTAGTCAGACTCGATTTGCGAAGGGCAGCTTCCGCTATCACTTCACAAACCGGACACAATGAATGGGAGGCAGGCTGGTGGAGATCGTCTGCCAGTTGTCGCCTCCGTCTTCGGTGATCCAGAAGTTGCCGGTGGTCGAACCGACGGCCAGACAGTCGCCGGTTTCATCAATGTCCAATGCATGTCGATAGACAATGTCGTAGCTGTGCTCGCCCGGCAATCCGTTCGAGAGGACTTCGGAAGTAACGCCGCCATCGGTCGTGCGGGCAATCACGAACCGGCCGTCGACGGGGATGCGGCACTCATCTTTCACGCCGGGTGCAAACCAGGCCGTTTCCGGACGCTGCGGATGGACGGCAACCGCAAAACCGAACACGGAAGGCTGAATCCCGGTCACTTCCTGCCAGGACTCCGCTCCGTCAGTCGTTTTAAACACGCCGTTATGATGCTGAATCCAGAAATGGTCCGGCTGCGTGGGTGACTGCACCATGCGATGTGCATCCTGAATATTGGGATCATGCGCCAGATCCGGAGGCATATATTCCGCCCGCAACCCGTCCGCCTTGCAAGTCCAGCTGGCACCGTCATCTTCTGTAATCCACACTCCACCACAGGAAATCGCGATCGCAACATTCTGACTGTTCTGAGGATGGACACAAATCGAATGAATGCCCGGATCATCCTTGCCGCCACCAAACCATTTCATCCGTTCGGGCAGATCCCATAACGAATCCACCAGCTGCCAGCTGGAGCCACGATCATCCGAACGAAACAGTCCGCCGGGAATCGTTCCACACC
>JAGQQP010000260.1 GCA_020426085.1 Planctomycetaceae bacterium
CATGTGCAACATGGACCATGCCCTGCATGTTGACTTCAAACACGCGCGGCCAGTCTGTGGGAGTCAGGTTGGTAAACGGAAATCCAAACTTGCCGGAACCGATGGCAGCAGCATGCACCAGATGAGTTATCTTTGAAGTCTGGGCGACGGTCTGGTCTGTGGTTTTCTGCACGGCTGCAAAATCCGTGATGTCGACCTGCAAGCCGGAGACACTTTGCCCCGTTTCTTCGCTCAACTCTCTTGCGGTTTCAGAGACCTTGTCTGACTGGTCCCAGAGTACAATTCCGGCACCTTCCGCAGCAAATGTGCGGGCCGTCGCCAGACCGATGCCGCTGGCACCGCCGGTAATGACAACTGATGCTCCCGTTAATTTCAGATCCATGTGTTCTCAGCCTGTTCAGAATGGGATTTCTATCAAAGAGTCGAGTGCTCATTCTGATCAATGGCTTTTCCCTCTGCAAGCGGGCTGTTATCTTAATATGACACGAAATCGATTCAGATTGAAACCGACGGAGGCAGACAATGAAACTGGGAATGATTAATTCCGCCTGGGCGCAGGCGGGCCGCGATACCGCCTGGGGACTGCAGAAAACAAAAGAGATCGGTTTTGACTGCGTCGATATCTTCATCGACCCGTTGGATGTGGATGTTCGCGAACGCAAGCTGGTCAAGGACACCTGCGACCGCCTGGAACTGCCGATTGTTTCTGTCTGCTGTGTCGCCGTGGGATTGATCGACTTCAATGCCAGTGTCCGGCGATTTCATCTGCAGCGCGTCAAATCGTATCTGGATCTATGCTATGAATACGAGGCGAAAAATCTGCTGCTGGTGCTGGGAGAGTACATCTGGAACCGCGAAGTCATTCCACCGGCAGAGCAATGGCAGCTCGGCGTCGATCACTGTCGGGAACTGGCCCGCTATGCCGAGTCTCTCGGGCTGGAGATTGCTCTGGAACTGGAGCCTTTTCCGCTTTCGCTTCTGAACAGCGTCGATGCGATGGTGCGATTCGTCGATGAGGTCGATCATCCGGCTTTGAAAGCCAATATCGATGTTTCACATCTGCTGCTGGCCAATGTGGAGCCAGTGGAACTCCGGAAACTGCAGGATAAGGCAATTCATGTCCATATTTCGGACTGCGACGGCAAAGTTCACGGCGATCTGCCTCCCGGGCGGGGAGTGGTTCCGTTTGCACCTTACCTTAATGAGATACGGGAGTTACGCATTCCAGGCGCCATTTCGCTGGAGCTGGAATATTCTCCCGAACCCGACAAAATCGAGGAATGGGTGAGAGAAGCTTATACGGCAACGGATTTATTGATGAAGGAAGCGGGTTTAAGAGGTTAAATTCCCCGAAAATCCTTCTGAAATAAGAGAGTTTTTTGAATTCGCTGAATCCGCGCGTCTGTTGCTTGAAGTTTTCCCTGCGTTTCCCTAATTTCGCAGCTGGAAACGCCCAATGGTTGGCGTTGCTTCTGGAACCTTTTGTAAATATTGAGAATTCAAACAATGGCCGATCTTATTGCCCCTCATGGAGGTTTGAGCGAACCTGTCTGTTGTACAGTACCTGCTGGCGAAATTGACAGCTTCAAAGCCGAAGCAGCAGGACTTCCCCAGGTCCCTGTTTCTGCGGCGGATTTGTCAACCGTATATCGTCTGGGCGATGGCACACTCAGCCCGCTGACAGGCCCTATGAATGGTGAAGTTTTTAACCGCGTTCTGGACGAAGCCTGCATCGAAGTGAATGGCAAGCAGTACGCCTGGACCATTCCTCTTTCACTGCCTGTCACTTCAGAACTTGCTGCGACACTGTCTAGCGGACAGAAAGTGGCCTTAACCAATCCAGAGGGAGAGATCGTAGCCACTCTGGATATCACTGATGTATTCGAATGGGATAAACCCAAATACCTCAAGAGTGTCTATCAGACTGAACGTACCGATCATCCTGGTGCCGCCATGGTACTGGAAGGTGACGCTGATAAAACTCATCTGATTGGCGGAGAAATTAAAGTTCTGCCTCAGCCTAAAAACAGCTCATTCGGTAAATACGTCCTCACACCTCGTGAAGTACGTGCTCTGATCGCTGAAAAAGGCTGGGATGCTGTTGTCGCATTTCAGACCCGTAATCCACTGCACCGTGCTCATGAATATGCACTCGTTTACGGTCTGGAATCACTGCTGAAGGCCGGCAAAAATGCAGGCGCTGTTCTGAATCCGCTGATCGGTGAAACCAAGAGCGATGACGTCAGTGCTGAAATTCGCATGGAAACCTATGAGAAGCTGATCGAAAACCGCGAACTGGGTGAAGGTGACAGTGATCCCGAGCTTTGGGGAGCTCGCGATGATACGCCTCCCGATCGTGTTTTATTGCTCGGTCTGGATATCAAAATGTTCTATGGCGGTCCTAAAGAAGCAGTCATGCACGGCATTTACCGTCAGAACATGGGCTACACCAACATTGTCATCGGTCGTAAGCACGCTGATGCTCCTTATGCTGATGGTACTGCCATCTGGGGTGACTTCGACGCACAGGAAATCTTCAATAACCTGGCTGGTGAGCTGCTGATCGAGCCGGTCAACGTGGGATTTGCTGCTTACTACGAGTCACTGGGCCGCGTTGACCTGATGGAAAACCATTCTGAAGAGAAGCCGGTTTTCATCTCAGGGAAACAGGTGCGTGCCACTCTGCAGGAAGGCGAAATGGTCGATCCACGTATCATGCGTGAAAGTACTTCCAAGATTCTGGCTGAAGCCATGAAAGTATCCTGATTTTTGATCAGGTTATCTGAATCGTTTGCCAAAGGCAGACAGGTCTTAAAGCCTGTCTGCCTTTTTTCGTGAACGGTCAGTAAGAAACAGTCATTGGCAGAGGCCACTCTGTTTTTTCTGGTGTAACATGCTTTTTGCTGATTTTTTTAATAATCTTCAAAATAGCGCGTAAAAAAATGGGGTTCTGATTCCTTAATAACCTGGGAAGCTCAAACTCGTTGAAGGTAACTTATGTCTACTGATATGGATACACAATCAGAAGCTGCTCAACTGCTCCTGCAATATAAGGCACCGCTGTATGCCTATATTCATGCGAGTGTGCGCAATCGTTCTGATGCAGATGACATTTTTCAGGAAGTGTCTGTTGCAGTGGTCGAGTCGTTTTCAAAGTTGGAATCGGAAGCCGGTTTTTTTCCCTGGGCTCGTGAAATCGCGTTTCGTCGTGTTCTGGCGTTCTATCGAAATTATGATCGGGAAAAACCAGTGAATCCGCAGCTGATTGCTGTTCTGGCGGAAGCGACAGAGCGGGTCGAGCAGAAACAACCTGTTTCCAACCGACGGGAGAAGTTGCTGGAATGTCTGGATCGACTGCCAGAGGTGAGTCGAAAGCTGATTGCCCGTTGTTATGACAATTCCGGCCAGAGCCTGGGTGTCATCGCGGCACAGTCTGGTCTCAAGGTGACCGCTTTTTATGCCAGGGTTCATCGCATTCGGGCCATCCTGAGAGAATGTATCGCGCAACGACTCCTGGAGGACTCCGTCGAATGATTCAGCGAAATCATAGTGATGACCGGCTGCTGCAGCAGTATCTCGACAGATCAATGTCTCCGGAAGAACTCGATTCCTTTGAAGCGCGTCTCTGTCATGAACCGGAGCTGGCCGAACGATTGATTACTTTCGCCAGTGATGATCTGGTGCTGGCGGAATGGGGAGCTTCTCTAGAACGGGAACAGCAGCAGGCAGTCTCAGCTGTGAGTACAACACACCCTGTCTCCGGGCAGATCTTTAACAGAGCGAATCGAACTGTAGTTGTTTCAGGAATGGCTTCAATCTTCAGTGTGTTCCTCTTACTGGGGGGATATCTGCTTTTCCAGTCTGTCTTGAGTTCTCCCCGGGTTAACACTCAGGAGCGGGTTGTTTTCAGTTCCGGTGAACCGGTTGAAAACCATATTAAACAGACGCTCAATGAGGGATCGGCCGAGCTGCATTTCCCTACCGGCGCGAAGGTGCTGATTTCCGCACCGGCTTCGTATGAAGTGACCGGTAATAATTCGATGCATTTGCAGCAGGGGAGTTTTATCGCCAATGTACCCAGTTCCGGAATCGGATTTCAGGTTGATACGCCCCATGGTCGTGTGATCGATCTGGGAACTTTATTCTCTGTGCAGACCGTGGAAAAGCTTGATACGCGCGTTCAGGTTTATCGGGGAAAAGTGATTGCCTCGCTGATGAATCGCGCGGGAGGGGTCCAGTCGAGTAAACAGCTTTCAGAACATCAGTCTGCAACGATCAATTCTACCAAGAATGAAATCGAAGAAGCCGACGATTCACTTTCACTCGCTGAAAAGTGTGGCATCCTGCATCTTTCTGATTCGGTCGTTTTGCAGGAAAGTATGCCTGACGCTCTGGCAACCGGTAAATATCAGGTCTTCGAACATGACGGCCTGGCGTTTGTGTTTCCGGAACGGACACAGGTTTCACTGAAAAGTGACCTGGAACTCGTGACGCAACCCGCGGAAACCAGATCAAAAAAGCGCGCAGGCGTGATCACTGCCGGGACGAACGTCGACTGTTACCGAATCTATTATGATCCTGCTCAGAAAGAAGGAGCTTATATTCCGGTGCTGGGTGAAATTCATTTTGACCGTCCGATTCTGGGGGTCATATTGGATAGAAAAGTACTGACTCAGACCGACCGACTGTTTCATCCGCTCTGTCGGAATGATTCGAATCGTTTATTCATTCATCAGGGAACGGAAACTGATACCGGGGGTAAAGATCCCAAGGCCCGTTATGATGAAGTCAAGATTTCGCCCGACAGGCGAACGCTTTCCTTCATGTTGCTCTCAGGCGAACGTTTCGTTGATGAATTTCGCGTGATCGTTCGATCCCCCCAATAAGAATCCCCCTGACTGAACTCACCTGGTAGACAAGCCGCTCCATTAACTTCCCACTGATTTATTATATTCCCGTGTTTTAAATTCTTTACGAAGAGAGAAATTATGGTTTTTCAACATCGCGTGCGAAAGGGTTTTACATTAATAGAGTTGCTGGTCGTCATTGCCATTATTGCGATCCTGATTGCATTATTATTACCGGCAGTACAGCAGGCCAGGGAAGCGGCCCGCCGGAGTACCTGCAAGAATAATCTGAAACAGCTGGGGATTGCACTTCACAATTACCATGATTCACATCGCGTCTTTCCTTTTGGAACCGTTTGCGGCGTGAATACGACTGCTTACACCGGACAGAATTATGCACGTCAGTCCTGGTTTCATATGGTTTTACCTTATGTCGATCAGGCACCGTTGTACGATAAGCTGAGAGACGGTTTTCAATCAGGTACCGTCAGTGACTTTGCGACTCATCCGCAGCGATCAGTCAAAGTGCCGGTTTTTATGTGTCCTTCCGATCCCAACAGTGGCAAACTTGGTAGCCAGAAGAGTACATTTTATTCGAATTATTTGCTCTGCTCGGGATCGACGACACAGGGAGCAGATGGAACGTTCCCTAAATTAAACGGGATGTTCTTTAATGTGTCACGTGTCAGAATCAGCGATGTGACCGATGGTACTTCTAATACCATCGCCGCCGGGGAAATCAATCTGGTTCCCGATGTCGCAGGAGGCAGCTCCGTTGCAGACTGCCTGACGATTGGTGACGTGCGGGGCAGGATCTGGGGGACAAAATATGTAGGGGGCGGGACCTTTACGACGCTGCAGGGGCCCAATACCAGTGTGCCCGATACGGTCACCTATGGGTATTACCGAGACTATGCACCGATCAGTACCACCTGTTCCAGCGGTGACAATGCCGTATTTGCACGCAGCCGACATACAGGGGGCGTTCATTTTCTCCTGGCAGATGGCGCGGTGCGGTTCATTTCTGACAATGTCGATACCGCTACATTCCGTCATCTGGGGACACGGGCAGGGGGAGAAGTGCTGGGAGAATTTTAGACCTGGTTTAACCTGTTCAGTGATTCGGAATTTCTATCTGCATCGGATGGGGACACTTTTTTTATAATACTTTATCAAACGTGTCATGAGACATTTGCACCAGCACTGTCGGGCAAGCCGACAGTGGCACACACACACACACACACACACACGTCTGATTTAGCAGGACACAGCACAATTGATATTGAGGTTTCCGTGTGTCGCGGACCGGCTTGTCCGGCCGTGCCGAATGAGTATGGTGAGTCGGGTTCCAGATTGTCCGCGGCAACTGCGACATCCTGCTCGCAGCGCTCGGCCCGTACTCAATCAGCAAGAGATTCGCAGGT
>JAGQQP010000261.1 GCA_020426085.1 Planctomycetaceae bacterium
ACATCCTGGAGCTCAATCAGAGTGATCTCACATTTCAGGACAGTTCTTTCACGCTGACTGGGACAACGGATCGAACGCTGAGACTGATCAACTCCAAGGGGGTACCACGTACAACGACGGATCGACCTGAAGGTGAATCCCGTATTTTACTGGAAAACTCCGTGATCATGGGGCAGAAACTGGAAGCGGTTCGAGTGGATCAGGTATACGCGGATGTTATGATCTCGAACTGTTTCCTCTCATGCAAGGGGGCACCCTGTCTGGAACTGGACAGTCTGGACCTGACTTTGACCCCCGGGATGATATTGCAGGAGCGTAAGGTTCCCCGCACCGCCAGAATTTTTTCCAGTACCCTGCTCTCCGATCAGACGATCTTCACGTTAACCGGTCCAGAGGAAAAGAAAAAAAAGGTGACGTCTGATCAAGCAGAGCCTGCCAGTGGTCAAACAGATATTGTTGTAATCAATTCGGTTTTGATCGGGAGTCCCAGGAATAAACAGGCAACAATGATGACGCTCAATAACTGGCCTCAGGATAAACTGAGAAGTCAGAGTGCAAGCCGATTTGGTGAGATCAAAGTACAGCTGGAAAACGCGTTGCTCTGGGGATGGCCTTCGTATCTTCGCTCGACTGAACAGGGAAATTCACAAAATGTATTTCAAATCGATTCTCATCGTACCTGGCAGCAAAGCTGGGGCAGCCCTGTGGCAGCCGACATGTTTCAGTCTGAGCTTCCTGCAGAAATCGATGAATTATTGACACCCTCTTTTGTGAAGTCCTTACTGGATTTTTCAAAACAGAAAAATGTTTACGCCATATCAACTGACGGCGTGATTGCTGGTTGTGATCCTGCCAGACTTGTCTCTCTGACACAGAGTCAGCAGAGGCGGATCAAAGCCGTGCTGAGTAAGCCTGACATTGAGCAGGAAATTCAGAGCCAGTTTGCCAAAGCAAAAGTCGTGACGTTTGATATGACCAAAGGAAATCTCAGTGATTTTCTCAACAGTTCGGCGATTACCGGACCCACGCGGGTGAATGTCAGTGGTCAGGGAATCTGTTATATGTCTCCCGTGACGCTGGAGAATAAACAGATTCAACTGGTTTTTCAGCACAACAAAGCGGAGAGTCCTCAAGTTGTCGAATTGAAGTTATTACCCTCTGCTGCAAAGTCACGGGCGAAGGCGGGGATAGAGGCTTTCTTTGATTTGAAAAATACAAGTCTGGATATATCCGGAGGTGCGTTTCGTGTTTCCCCGGATCGAAAAGGGGTTGTACCACGACATTTTGTGGTCTGTCAAAACAGTCGCCTGGGACTGGATCAATGTGCTCTGGCTGCCCTGTTGTTGAATGATAACCGGTTTCAGTCCGCAATTTTTGTTGAAAACGATTCCAATGGGAAATCAAGTCAGATTCAGATCGATCACTCATTTCTCACGACTTCAGGTAGAATCATAGAATCCGAAGCCAGTCAGCTGGATCTGGATGTCCGTAACAGCCTGTTTCTCAGTCAGCAGGATATATTTGCTCTTTCGGCTAAATCAGGTGTCTCAGACGGAATTCGTGTTTCGTTGAGTCAAAGTACCTTTGCTCCGCAGGGCTCCGTTTTCGCGATTAAATCTGAATCGGCAAGCAGCAACTCTGGTCGTCCTGCTATTCAGGTGATCGCAGAAGAGTCATTGTTCCTGCCTGCTCCATCAGGCTCCAATGTACGTTCTGATTTTTCGAACACAGCGTCGCTGATTTCGGCTCCTCAATCTTCGTCAGGGAATAGAGGAATCGAATGGTGGGGAAATTCGAATGGTTATATGGTAGAGCGATTCAACGCGATCAATCGAGCAACCGGTAGCGCTTCTGGGGCTGGAAATGATTTCTCGGCAGACATGAAGACTCTGTTCGGTGCAGACGCAGATCAAAATGAGTTGTCAATGCGCGGCGGGGTCATTTTACAGGATCAGAAACTGCCCCCCATAGTCAAATTGCAGCCTGTTCATTTTCAACTCCTGCCCACATGCAAAGCGGCTACCTGGTCTGAGATGAAGCAGCCAGTTGGAGCTGATCCGACTGTGTTACAGAAGATCATTGAAGGCAAACAGAGCCAGGATAAATCGGGACGCCTCAAACGGGCATTCTGAGAGTAATCTTAAATGGTGACTGATCAGTTAGCAGCGGGAGGGTGATCTTCATCCAGTCGTGGAACTGACAGCGTGAAACGCGAGCCTTTCCCGGCTTCACTTTCAATGCTGATTTCTCCTCCGTGTTCTCTGATGATCTTCTGGCTGACTGCGAGACCGATTCCGGTTCCCCGGGCTCCCTTAGTTGATTCGAACAGATTGAATATTTTGTTAATCTGATCCTGGGGAATCCCTGGCCCATTATCTGAGACCATGATCAGGATCTGATCCGCTTTACGCAGATAGGTGGTTTCAAGCAGCACCATGCCGTTCTCTGAGCCTTCAACCGCGTCGATGGCATTGATGACGATATTTAAAATGGCCCGATGAATTCCTTCGTGATCGTAAACGGATTCCGGCAGGTCTTGAGACAGATCACATTTGAGCTGCACACCACATTCCTCGGCACGTGCCTGCATCAGTTCAAACACGTCATTGACCGGGGTGTTAATGGAGCCAGGTTCGAGGGCCGGCTTGCGCTCGGTGCTGAACGTGAGCATGTCCATCACCAGGTGATAGATTTTGTTCTGATTCTTCTCGACAATGTTCCAGCCTTTGCGAACCAGATCTTCCTCGGATTTATTGAGTCCCATGTCGATCAGATAGCTGCCGCCGCGAACTCCCTGCAGAATGTTTTTGATATGATGGCTCAAGGTGGCGATCGTCTGTCCCATTGCCGCAAAACGTTCTGCCTTCAACATGGCATTCTGGAAGCGGTAGTTTTCGATAGCCAATGCAGACTGTCTTCCGATAGCCACCAGCAGTCGCAGATGCTCTTCGCTGAATTTTTCGACGGCACCATTTTTCAACAGCATTTCGGGATGCGAGGTCGTCGTATCAACATAGATGACCCCCATCAGTTCATGGCGTCCCTGCATCGGAACGCACATCGCTTCGCGAATACCAGCCTGGAGAATGCTGCGTCCCCCTTCAAACCGCTGATCGCGTTGTGCATCGGAAGTGCGCACACCTTGTTTTTTATTCAGTACATAATCCACAATGCTGTGTGACACAGGCATGCGCGGACCTGATTTTTTTTCTTCACGGCTGCTGTAGATCTGGGGCAGGATTTCACCAGTATGCGGATCGGTAATCAGCATGCAGCCCCGGTCTGCGCCGACCGTGTTGATCGTCAGATCAAGAATTCGTTTCAGCAGCTCCTCCTGAGAAATAGTCGGACTGACGGAGGCCTCGGCGACCCGATAGAGGGCCTGAAGATCGTTTTGAATTTCGTGTTGTTGTATGACGCCGGAAACATCAGCTGTGTCGAGAACAACCGAATCAAACCGGTGATTGACTTCATGAGTGATGCTGGATGGGTTTGAATCCTCGTTACTGATCAGGTCAATTCTCTCGGCCATATAACGGGAATCTTCATCCAGTGACTGACTGGAGAAAAGCAGCAGACTGCGACCAATCTGGATGTGGTCACCATTATTCAGTTTAGCTGACTGGATCTGGGTTCCATTGACCATCGTTCCATTCGAACTGTTCTGGTCTGTAATGATATAGGAGCCATTTTTAAATGAGATTAGAGCATGCTGGCGTGAAGCTTCGGTGTCCAGGATGCGGATTTCATTGCGGACCCCCCGCCCTACTCCGGCTGGTTCCGTGCCGAGTTTAAAACGAGTCCCCAGATCGACGCCCTGAATCACCAGTAACGTCGCTTTGGCTACATCATTTCCAGATAACCGTTTCATATCGTTGTTTCCCAGTCAAAGACTGGATCCCCCCTCTAAAAAGAGGGCTTCTCTGTCTGCTAAAATCTCATGCACCTGCTGTAGCTGATTCCCATTTATACAGATTACCTGACTGTAATGCTTCTGAGTTCATACGAAAAACAACAGTTTAACGTGAATTACGAATTCAGGATCTGCTGATGGGTAACGCCTTCAGTAAGCGATCAGATGTTGTATCTCAAGCAACTGGCGCTCGACTCATATGTGAGGAGAGTCGCACACCCTGATGCACTGGGGATAATGCAATCCATCTGTGGAGGCATCAACCTTGCATAGAATGATACCGCAGGCAGGAGTCCTGTTCAAATCCCATCTGAGGATTCAGGGTTGATCACGCTCAAGAAATACCCGGGCTTAATCGTTTGCAGGAGATTGCTGCAGCAGGCTTTCGATCGAGTCGATCAGTTCTGCGTACTGAAAAGGCTGCATCAGGAAGCGGGTCGATTGACTGGAACTGGTGCTTTTGGGTTTTCTGACTGAACCTATGACAACTTTCGGAACTTTGTTCCAGCCGGGTTGCGATGTGGTGGGCTCGTTCAGGTCGTCATCATGGACAACAACAATGCTGGGGATTTCGCAGGTGGAATTCAGGTCATTGGCATTCCGCTGGCGGACCCGGTCAACACTGCATCCCCGAGGTTCCAGAATCGCCTTGAGGACCTCTTCTGTTTCATTTAAGCCGTCAAAAACAACAACACGCTGACCGTTTACCACTGTTTGGGTTCCTTCCCATGTGCACTATATCCTATGAAGATCTGCACGCAGTTCGATCTTCATTCTGGCAGAGAGGGAAGATAGCTCGTTGTAATATTTGTGTCAAAATCAGAAGCTGGAGCAGCATTTCAGTTTTTTGAAATATGTAAACTTTACAATGCGATGCTCAGGCTGTGTCCAGTTTTACTATCGCGTCTCCAGGTCGATTAGGACCGAGTATCATAGATTGAGAGACGTCATGGTTAAATGTAATAAGTTCTGGAAAGTGGTCGACAGCTGGGAGTTACCAGTTACCAGGGGCTGGGAAATTCTCGTTAAAGATTGGTTCCTGATTGATGTAATCATCGGCCCGTCTCAGGCTGTCCAGTTGCAGCTGTTTCCGTTCGTTACTTAGATCCTCGTCTGAGATACGTTCCTTGATTTCAGCCAGTGGAGCAACGTATTTCGGTTGTTTAACCTTCACATCGGTAGGGTAAAAGACGCCGGGATCCTTGATTTTCTGCTGAGTGGAAGCATCTGCCAGAGAGGCGTAAGCAGTTTCAGGGTAAATCCGCTGGTGATAAGTGCTGCTGAAGCCAGCGGGCTGATGATAATCGGGGATGGTCTGACAGCCAGTCTGGGCACAGGCTAGAACAGCCAGCATGACCAATAAACAGCTGCGATTTGACATAAAAGCTTCTCCCGATATAAAAAGCGGCCTTCAAAATATGAAGACCGCTTTTGTTTTATCGGTAGATAAGCCGTTTGATGTCGAATGAAATTTCAGCAAAAACGGCTTTCCGCTGATTAACCTTTTGCTGCTGCATAGCGCTTGGCAACTTCATCCCAGTTGATGACGTTGAAGAATGCAGAGATGTAGTCAGGACGCTTGTTCTGGTAGTGCAGGTAGTATGCGTGTTCCCAGACGTCGAGTCCCAGTAGGGGAATGTGATTTTCTAGAAGTGGGGAGTTCTGATTAGATGTACTACCTACGTGCAGGTTTTTGCCGTCTTGATCTAGGCTCAACCAAGCCCAGCCGCTGCCAAATAAGGTTGTTGCCTCGTTTGTAAACGTCTCCTTAAACGACGCGAAATCACCGAAGACATCGTTTATCGCGTCTGCCAGTTCGCCGCTTGGTTCACCGCCGCCATCAGGGGACATTACCTCCCAGAATAATGCATGGTTAGCATGGCCGCCACCGTTGTTTATAACGGTCTTTTTAATATCTTGTGGAAGATCGGTGTAGTTTTTTAGTAGGTCTTCGAGTGATTTGCTCTGTAAAGCCGGTTGATTTTCTAGGGCCGTGTTAAGCTTAGCTACATACCCTGCGTGATGTTTGCCGTGATGGATCTCCATCGTTCGCGCGTCGATGCTCGGCTCGAGGGAGCCCAGAGGATAGCTTAGTTCGGGTAACTCGAACGGATATTTGAGGTTTGCATAGATCTCCATGAGTAGTTCTAGTCTAGCATAAGTTGTGCGATGTTCAAAAGCGCAAATCGGTTGTTTGGAGCTTATTAAGTGCTACACTAGAAATATGAACGAAAATAAGTCGAAAACGTTGTATGTTTTGTCGTTTGCCTGGCAGCTTGGCTTCTTAATCGTCATCCCTATGGTTGGATTTATGGCGCTTGGACTTTGGGTCGACGGTAAG
>JAGQQP010000262.1 GCA_020426085.1 Planctomycetaceae bacterium
GTGTGCATTCGACTCTCTATATGAACTTTCCGAGATCATAAAGTCAGTTTTGTAACGATTAAAATGGTGTCTCCATCCGTTATTTCGGAAGAAAGGAGGTCTTACATGCGGGTGAATCTTGGATTTTTGTTCAGAACCGAACGTGATTGTCTAAGATATACCGGTTATAGCGATTGAAACGATTTACGATAGAAAGGAAAGCTCCTGCAGCAGATCCGGACAGGTAAAACTCAGAAAGAATGAAAGCTGGAAAACTTGAGTCCCGCTTCCTCTGCCCAGCGCCGCAGTACACTGCGTTCTCTCTGATTTGGCAGGCGATTTGCTTTTCCGCGTACTTCGCGTTGTCCGAGGCTAGCTGGCAGTTAGCCTCGGACAACCAACGTGGAAGAGCAGGACCGCCCCACCCCTCTCTGCTGAAACTCTTGATACACGTGGGACCGAGCAAGCGTACCCGGCTTCCGCTTGATCAGTTCAATACAGGATCTGATTCCACTCTTTCCTGCTGAGGCTTCCGGTAGATCAACGCCAGCAATAATCCAGCCAGAGAAAACTGAATTACCAGATAGGCAGTTTCCAGACCAAACCAGAGTGGCAGTGGCTCGAGCTTCTGCTTGGCAGCGGCCGCAAGAACATGCATGGTCCAGTGGTAACTCCCCATCGCCAGCGCAATCGTAACTGCTCCCATAAGAAAAGACTTTCCGCGACAAAGAGACGGGTAAATGAACGACAAAATCGCTCCCTGGAGTAGAATCGCGAAAAAACCGAACACGATGATTGGCTCTTCACGACTGATATAGCCCAATTTTTCGTAAGTCGTTTTAAATATGACCAGATGCCAGACATACGCCAGTGGAAACGTAATTGCCGCATATCCCAACATTCCCAGCACGATCTTTTTAAAATCCAACATGATTTCTCAAAAGAGGAAAGCCTGATTAATCAATTTCTTTTTGAATCAGAGACTCGTTCAGAAGTTCCAGTGCACCGCTCCAACCTCCCAGATGACGTTCTTTCATATCCGGCTTTGTGAGTCGTTCGTGGGTCAGGATCAACTCGGTCCCTCCAGTCTGTTCCTGAAATTCAACGGTCACCTGTGTTTCTATCCCTGCATGCTCATTCGGTTCTTCCCAGGTCCAGGAATAGATGAGCTTTGAGGGAGGCGTCACTTCCAGGAATTCACCACTTAAAACATCAACCACTCCCTCCGGTGATTCGAAAGCAACCCGATACTGCCCGCCGACCCGCAAATCGACTTCAACGAAGTGATGAGTAAACTCCTGACTCGGTCGAAACCAGCGTCTCATGTACTCTGGCGTTGTCCAGATTTGAAACAGAGTCTCCGGAGTCACAGCATAGATTCGACGAAAGACCAGTTTATCCTCGGAAGATTCAGTAACCATTGCGTTTTATCTCCTGTTGCACTTGACTATAAACTCACTGAGACATAATATAGCCACATGGCTATACATTATCAACACCAACTCGACAGAACTTTTCATGCTTTGGGAGACGGGACCCGGCGGAAGATGCTTTCGCTGCTCGCTAAACGGAGAGAAGTCACAGCCAGTGAACTGGGGACCCCTTTTCAAATCGCCCAGCCAACGGTCTCGAAACATATTCGCGTCCTGGAACAGGCGGGATTGATTTCACGTCGCATTGAAGGCCGCGTCCACCGTTTTCAACTACAAATTAAGCCGTTAAACGAAGCGCAGCACTGGATTTTAAAACACAAGGAATTCTGGGAAGGATCGCTGGACGCACTGGGTGATTTGCTGGATAAAATGTCGACGGATCAGGATCTTTAAGTCCTGGTACTTACGTAAAAAAATACGCAAAGGTATAGGATGCTAAGTGTGCCATTCTATACCTGCTCACGGAACTTCAATCCTGTCTGTGCCGCCCAGCGGATCAGAATCTTCATATCGGATTCCGTAGGCGCACGATTCAGCTTGCCACGCGCCTGATAAATCGTTTTCGTTTCGGGAATGACTTCGATAGTCAGTATTCGTTTTCGCAATTCTCCCTGATGCATCCTCATCGACCAGATCGACGAAATGCGTTTTTTACAGTAGGAAATATACTCAGCCACACAATGCTGCATTCGGGCTCCTTCCTGTTTGAGTGCGCGCGGCGTCAGTAATTCTTCGATCGACCAGGCAATGCCATCCTGCTCCAACCGGAACGCATCGATGCAACACGATTCCCAGGGCTTATCTAACGGATCCAGGGGAACAGGAGGCTGATACCCTTTTACAATCAGATCATTTCGCCAGTTCGCCATATGCCTGCGCAAGGACATGAGTGTCCGACCGCGCAGACTGAAATCAGGCTGCACCGGATCACTGCCTGAGCCGCGTCCCCAGATCTGTTCGGCTGGTTCGAATCGCTGATCCTGAATGAATCTGATGATTTCCGCAGTTTCCACTGCGGAAACGGGCTGATACTGAATTAGAAAACGAATGACCGTTTCCCAGAAAGGCTCTGCCGAAGTTGCTTCAGAAAGCAGCGTCCGATCAATCAGACAACGGGCCAGTCGCTCACTGCCTCCCAGTGCCAGTACCTGAGACCAGCGAAATGCTGCACCGGGAGAAAGATCATCGGGTGCCTGCATAAACTGCGCAGCCATCCGCCTGGTCAAGGGTAGTGGAGAATGTTTTGCAAACTGACGCACCCCTTTCCCGATCGCCAGGTAAAGATATAAATCAATTTCCCACTGCTGTGGATACGCTTTCCACCAGACAGAGGTCATGAATTCGGGAACCGGATAGTCGTCAAACAGATGATGTACCAGAGACCGCAGTTGCACAAAGGGACTTGACGCGGGTACGTCCCAGTCAAACGGATTCCGTTTCCAGCTGAATCGATGGCAGGCGATCCGCACACAGGCATTCACAATCTGCTCTACTTCGCGAACGGTGATGCTATTGTCGACCATTCGCCGTGGAGAGAGAATATCAGTCCGGGCACGGAGCACATGCATCAGTTTCCAGAAATCGTTTCGGAAACCATTTAAAGAGTCAGCACGTTGCGTAATCAGATCATCCATCCTGCGAGCAGCATGGTGTTTTCTTTGTTGAGAAGTCATATACTTATTTCTGTAAACAGGAGTTTTAAGCAGACTGGCGATGCGCAGGCATCCCCCCGAAAGCAACATCATTCGCGCTTGACGCACCGATGCTGGCTTACTTCAAATCGATCAGCTTAAACCCTTGTTAAACAGCATGACTTTCCCCATTGCGTTACCAGCGCCTGAACGTAAAGCAGGCGGAACCAGAAAACCGGATTTGTGTCTCAATCTATACAGCAGCGAAACGAACTGCTGGAACAAATCTGTCAACGTTGACACATCAGTGAAAGCGAGGTTCGTTCTTTGAGAGGAAATCTTTTGTGCAGCCCCACGATCAGATCCTGTTAATTCTCGATATCGATGAGACACTGCTTTATGCAGCAGATCGTCCACTTGATCGAAGGCCAGACTGTCAAATCGGCCCGTATGCGGTCTATCTGCGCCCATATCTGACTGATTTCCTGAATCAGGTTTCTCAGCACTACCGTATTGCAGTCTGGTCTTCTTCCAGTCCTGAGTATGTCGATGCAGTTGTGGATACCATTTTCCCGAAATGGATTGAGCTGAAATTCAGCTGGAGCCGAGAACGCTGCATCAACAGATATGATCCCGAATTGCACGAACAGTACTACATTAAAGATCTGAAGAAAGTCAGGCGACAGGGATATCACCTGGAACGCGTGCTCATTGTGGACGATACACCCCGGAAAGTTGAACGAAACTACGGCAACGCGATTTACGTCACCCCCTGGTTCGGTGACCAGAACGATCATGAGTTGCAGCTGCTGACAAAATATCTGTTACAGATCCGCGATCAGGCTAATCTGCGACGCATTGAAAAACGGAACTGGAAGAGTCGTAGTCAACTCTGATTTTCAGCGAACCTCACTGAAGCTGCCGTGTCTCCTTTCTCAAACCATTCTGTTCTCTGACCCAGCGGAGGTGTGATATGAACTTTTCCGAATTCGACGACCGGCCCTTTTTTTGAAACGATGAGCAAGCGCCGCACAGGTTTCCCGTCTGAAACACAAGTCAAACGGGGCACCCGCATCGTGCATGGCGATAAGCTGCTCGAAGAAAAACTCGGCCGCAACGATTTATGCCCCTGCGGCTCCGGCAAGCGCTTTAAAAAGTGCTGCCTCACGCGGGGCTGCTTTTGACGGCGTGAACCGCAATCACTTTTTTCAGAGAATAACGACCGTGCGCAGGAATGATCCCGCGCCGGTTTTCCGTCACTGAGTTTTCACGTCAGCCGTTTTCTGCCAGAATCGACGCAGTGAGTCTGCGCAGGTTGAAACGGCTGAATCTGATACATCCCCTTCACTTTTATTAAAGAGAGTCCGGACCGATGGGCCGTTCCCACAATCAATTTGTGAAATATCCGCGAACACCTCATCTGTTCGGCTCTACGGGGACGGCAGACGACAAACGGCTCAGCGAACAGGCTTCGCTGCAGTTCATTGCCGATTCGTCTCTCATCGTGGAGGAAAAGATTGACGGCACCAACGTCGGACTCCATTTCTCTCCCACGGGAGAACTCGTGCTGCAGTGCCGGGGGCACCTGATTAACGAAGGCATGCACCCGCAGTACGATCTGTTCAAGCAATGGGCCATGGTCAAACGGCCGGTCCTGGAACAGATGCTGGAAGACCGGTTCATCCTGTTCGGCGAATGGGTCTATGCCCGGCACTCGATTCATTATCGCAGCCTGCCGCACTACTTCTTTGAATTTGACATTTACGATAAAGTACAACAGGTCTTTCTCAGCCTTAAATGATCTGCTGGTCCGAGTCTGTCTGGCAAACCGGAAAGGAGCCTGATTGAAGTATCCCGACGTTTCACCGCCCCCCGTTCCCACACCTGCAGAACAGCGCGATGCGCTGGCGAAAGGTCTGGGACGGGCCCGACTCTGGGCAGAACAGGGAGCACTCACAGAGACAGCACTGCGGGAAGCGTGTCTGCAGG
Organism: Planctomycetaceae bacterium; assembly: GCA_020426085.1. GTDB lineage: Bacteria > Planctomycetota > Planctomycetia > Planctomycetales > Planctomycetaceae > Gimesia. Next base: position 5,033 of record JAGQQP010000262.1, read on the forward strand.
ATCTGCGTTATGACCGCATGTGCGAAGACCTGCGGGGCGACTGGCTGTGGGAAATCATCAACGCCGCCGGCTTTCGCAACGCGATCCGCGTCCCGCTGCTGCATGCACTGCATGATCTGTCTGATCCTGAAAACGCCAGACAGTTATGCAAGCTGGCACAACACTATGCTGCCAGCGGCGATGCTGTGTTTCGAGATCTGCTGTATCAGATCGTCACTCAAAAACCACTCGCAGCAGCAGACTATGATTTTCTGGGGGAATCGGAACTGCTGGCACTGGAGGGAGAACGCGGCTTTCTCTGTGCCGCAAAATCCAGGGGAGCACAACTCGAACAAATCGACTGGGACTGGCCCGAAGAGTCACTTCTGAGAGAAGCAGGCGAGCTCATCGGGGAAACACGAATCCAGGAATTATTGAGTTCTACGTCTGACCCGGATCTCAACAGATTCTTCGAGAGCTGGCAACAGCAGTTACGGGAGAAGGCCGAGCGAAAACAGGAGAAGCAGCGTCACCGTAAAAAACAGCAGGCCCAGCAAACCGAAGAGACCTCTGTCGAAACGGTTCTCGAGGCCGCTCGAGGAGAGACACACTGTTACTGGTTTCGCAGCTGGGGCATGCAGGCTGACCCGGGAGAGTTGAACAAAGTCCTCCAAACACTCAAATCCAGCGAGGAGCCAGCCGTTCTCCTCAACCTGATCAAAGTTTTTTCCAACCGGGCACTCCCCGAATTCGACTCCCGCCTGATTGAACTCTGCCAGCATCCAGATCCGGAATTGCAACGGAAAGCCTGGGTCGCACTGGCTAATAATTCCCATCCCGAAATCCGCGAGTTTGCCAATCGGCAGTTGAACGAGAACCAGCCTGCCTGTCTCTTCAGTCTGTTTATCAGAAATTACCAGGCTGGTGACGAACACCGGATTCTGACGGCACTCACACTGCCCGACGATGTCTGGGAATGTCACAGTGTACTCGGTGATCTGGTCGAAGTGCTGAAGGAAAATCCGACAGCAGACCGCTCACGGCTGGCGATGGTCATCTACCGGTTCACTCCCTGTGAAATCTGTCGCTATAAAGCGGTACAACTGCTGCAGGAGCAATCTGGGATTCCTGCCTGGTTGGCAGAGGAATGCCGCTTTGATTCCTATGCAGACACACGCTCTTTGACATTTGCCTGACCTGAAAACGTTAACATACTTTTTGTCAGGTTACGATA
>JAGQQP010000263.1 GCA_020426085.1 Planctomycetaceae bacterium
GACTCCGACGCCGCCGACAGGCGACATGGCATGGGCGGCATCGCCAATCAGTAACAGGCCTGGCTGTGCCCAGTTGTTGATATGATTCAGTTGTACTGTCAGGAGTCGGACTTTATCCCAGCTGTCGATTTGTGCCACTCCTTCCCCCAGATCGGGGAGAATATCCAGAATTCGATTGCGGAACACGTCCAGACCTTCCTGCTTGATTTCGTCAAAGAAACCTTTATGAATAATCAGTCCTGCCTGGAAATAGTCTCCGCGGTCGATCGTGATCAGCATACGACCGTCTTTGATACGCGCCAGGGTGTTGTCATCAATGTCTCCCTGTTTTCCCACGCGAAACCAGAGAACATCGATGGGAATTCCCTTTTCGATCACTTCGACTCCGGCGTCAATGCGCATCTGTGAGCCTCGCCCATCGGCACCGACAACGAGATCAGAAAAGATTTCGTATTCCCCATCCAGTCCATTCACTTTGACGCCGATGACATGCGATCCGTCATAGATCAGGTGTTTGGCTTCGGCCTGCAGGTGCAGCTGGAAGTAAGGGTATTCACTTGCATGACGGGCGAGCATATTCAGAAAGTCCCACTGGGGGGCAAACGTAATGAATTTGCATTCGGTAGGCAGATGAGTGAAGTAAGGGCCTGAGATCTGCTGGCCTTCAAAGTTCAGATTCAGCGAATCAAAATGTTTGTCCGCGATACTGAGAAACTCATCTAAGAGTCCCAGTTCATATAATAACTGCAGCGTGGACGGGTGGATTGTGTCGCCACGAAAATCTCGCAAAAAGTCTTTGTGTTTCTCCAGCACAATGACTTCAACGCCTGCCCGGGCCAGCAGGTAACCCAGAAAGAGGCCGGCAGGGCCACCCCCGACAATGCAGCACCGTGTTCGAATTTGAGATCCGTGGAGAGGGGGGCGGGATTCACTCACAGCGTGTTACCTCCTGTAAGACTGACGTTGATGAATCTGAGTATCGGGAGCGCGATTCCGCAGCATAGGAATCTTCAACCGATGTTTCAAGATGAATCCGTTTGTTCGCTCTGTTCCGGATTGGATTTCGGTTTTCGGAGTCGGTGTGAAAAAATCACGATCACGAATACGATCATGACTCCTCCAAAGACACCAGTGATTCCATCCATTGTGTTCCCTCCAGTCTATATTACAGAGGACCCGTCTGATGAATTCAGCACACTATTCATTTTAACCGGTTTGTCTGATCAGTACTACCACTGAGTGTGCCTGGACATCGTAAGTGTCTTTCGTAATGGAACCCAGGTTGTCTGGTTCCAGAATATCATGCGGACTGGACTGTGCGGTATCTACGACTCGTTTCCATTCTCTCGGAGTCCCTTCATGGATTCCAAAGCAACAGGTATTGGCAGCAGCATTGATCATAACGTAGATATCTGCGTCCTGTTCTGCACTACCGTGCAGGCAGAAAGCCAGTGTTCTGGATGAGGGATGCAGGTCTACATAGCGCGTGACACCGTACCATTTGATCTCCTCACGCCAGAAATGAGACCGGCACAAGGAAGAATGAGCTTTGCGAAATGCAATAAGATGTTTCACAAAGCGAAACATATCCTGGTTGGTTTCCAGGCGACTCCAGTCCAGCCAGCTGGTTTCGTTATCTTGATTATAGGGGTTGTTGTTTCCTTCCTGGGTCTGCAGAAATTCATCACCCATGCGAAACATGGGTGTGCCGTTAGAAACCATCAGGAGGGTGAAAAAGTTTTTGACCTGCTGTTTTCTCAACTGGATAATTTCCTCGGGGGCGTCAATTCCTTCCCAGCCACAATTCCAGCTGTAATCGTGAGTCCCATCCTCGTTATGCTGGCCGTTCTCCCAGTTTCGCTTCTGGTTGAATGAGACCATATCATACAGGGAGAATCCGTCATGAGAGCTGATATAGTTTATACTCTGGTAGGGTCTGAGAGCATGCAGGCAGTCATCCGGAAAGAGATCGCAACTGCCATACAGACGCGTCATCAGGTCTGCCACCTGTCCCGCATCACCTCTTACAAATTTTTGCAGCGTATCCCGGTAGGCAGCATTCCACTGCATCCAGCGATGTCCGGGAAAACGTGATCCCAGTTGAAAAGCTCCCCCAGCGTCCCAGGGTTCGGCAATGAATCGTGTGCCCGCCAGCGAAGAGTCGGAACCGATCTGCCCGAGTGTCGTCGGGTTCGAGTCTTCAATGCTGCCATCTGCTTTTCTGGTGAGCACGCTGGCCAGATCAAATCGAAATCCGTCCACGTGCATTTCGTTGACCCAGTAATGCAGACTGTCGACGATCATCTTTCGGACGGCCCGGTTCGCTGTGTGCAGTGTATTGCCCGCGCCCGAGTAATTCTCGAAGGGGGCTTCTGGATTATCATTTAAAATGTAGTAAGTGGTATTATCAATGCCTTTGAAACTGTAGGTGGGGCCACACTGGTTGCCTTCGCCCGTATGATTGTAAACGACATCAATGATGACCTCGATCCCTGCCTGATGCAGTGCCTTGACCATTTCACAGAATTCAATGTGTCGTTCACAGGTCTCTTCCGACCTGCAGTATCCATCGTGAGGGGCAAAGAATCCGAGAGGCATGTATCCCCAGTAATTGCCGTCAAGCGTATCGAACTGATAAACAGGCAGCAGTTCGACAGCCGTGATCCCCAGTTCCTGCAGGTAAGGGATTTTTTCGATGACGCCGGCAAAGGTTCCCCGGGCGTTTTCCGTCACACCGGAGTTATCCCGTTTGGTAAATCCCCTTACGTGCATCTCGTAGATAATCAAATTAGAGGTATGGTGAACCGGTTGATCATCGTCCCAGTTGAACGCACATTCGATGGACTGCAGAACTGACAAGGGGGCCCGGCCCATATTACTGCCTGGATGACAGGCAGCCTGTCTGTCAAAGTCGGGTGGGAAGAAGATGTTTCGCGAGTAAGGGTCAAACAGCAGTTTTTCCGGGTCAAACGCATGCCAGTCATACGGTCCTTCAGGAGAAGGACCATCCATCTGGTAAGCATAGTATTTGGCAGGTCGGATTTCCGCAGCCGGGATGCGACAATGCCAGATTTCAGCCGTCTTATTGCGGTGTGGATCAAAGTGAAAAACATGAACCGGATGATACAGATCGTCTTCAGCAAAAAAGAGCAGTGAGACCTGCTCTGCATGTTTGGAATAGATGGCAAAATTATAAGCGTATTCAGAAGGAATCCAGGTCTCCCCTAAATGAACAGGAGAACCTTCAATTTTATCCCAGTGGTCCATGTCTTAAGTCCGATTTGAATTTGACTGGTTCTTTGCGATGATCGCTACAACATCAGACAATATTTGAGGCAGTGCCATTCCGCCTGGTGACGCCAGGTATTTGGGAGTCCAGACGGGATTAAATTTCTCTTTGTAACTTCTCAATCCCTCAAAGCCATAGAAGTGATCGCCATAACGAAATATTAAATTGGCAGCCCGGTTCCAGACAGGGGACAGCGGGCGATTTTCGATGCCTGACAGGGGAGCCATACCGAGATTAAACCACTGATAACCTTCCTGCCGGCCCCAGAGAAGTAATTCAGCAAACAGATATTCCATGACCCCTGGAGGAGAGTCGGGAATATGCCGCATCAGGTCGGCTGAGAGTTCGTCTTTGCCTGCCCCCTCCAGTACATTGGCAAACGCAATAATTTTTTTCTGCTGTCTGACAACGGCGATCGGGAACTGCATCAGGTAGGCTTCATCGAAATAACCGAGCGAAAAGCCTTTGTCACTGATCGCTTTCGCCTGGAGCCAGGCATCAGAGATCTGTCTGAGCTCACCAAGAACTTCCGGTACACCTTGCCGGGGAATCAGCGAAAATTCACACTCTGCCGTTTCACAATGATTGATGGCCTGTCTCAATTTGCGACGCTTACCGCCTTGCAGGTCAAACGAATTCAGGGGGACACGGGCTTCTTCTCCCAGCTTGAGGATCGTCAGTCCCTGATCCAGATAGAGCGAGAGATTCTCCGGTTTGACCTGATAAAAGACAGGCCAACCGTCATAGCGGTCAACCAGTTCGCGGAATTGCCAGATCAGTTCGCTCCGTTCCGCTTCCGCCCCGATCGGATCGCCGAGCGAAATCCAGGATCGTTTTTGTACGCCATACATGATGCAGGCTGTCTGTTGTTCATTAAACAGCAGAGATTTATCGCCCAGTAATGCCAGTTGAGTTGAAGTCTGGGGTGACGACTCAACCAGTCGTTTTACTGCCTCCATTTCAGCGGGCGTTGGTGGCAGAGTACGAGGTTTGTGAGCTGCGACCAGTCTGGAAAATGCAAACAGCAGGATGACAGCGATGGCACCGACACTGCCTCTTAGAAAACGGGATGCATCCCCTTTGATCGTAAAAGCCCACCAGAGTTCGTTCGAGTATTCGACATGTCGATAGGCAAACATACCCAGCCAGATGGAACAGATTACGATTGTCAAAATGGTCGCTGCCCAGCCCAGGCTGAAACGGGCATGGATTAAAGCCCCCTTTCGATAATACTGTTTGCGACTGATGAGTAACGCAAACAGCAGCACACTCAACAGGATTGCTTCTTCAAAATCAAAGCCTTTCATCAGTGAGGCAACGATGCCCACGCTTAAGAAGCCGGTAATCAGCCACCAGGCTGAGTCCAGTCTGCGCTGCAGCCCCCGGGCCAGAACGAGCAGAGCTGCGCCCGCTAAGCTCCCCAGAAAATGAGAAACTTCAATGAGTGGCAGGGGGAGTGTTTGCTGCAGGTGCCCGATGCGGGCTGTGACGATTGGTGTTGCTCCGGAAAACAGCAGTACGGCTCCCGCCAGTAAGGTGCATCCGGAGAGAATCATTGGGGTAATGGCTGACGACCAGCGGCTCGTTTCCTGGATCACACGTGATGCCAGGCCTCGATTGAGAGACAGTTCATGCAGGCCAAGCAGGATGACTGCTGCAAACAGGGGGATCAGATAATAAATGACTCGAAAGACCAGCAGGCAGGCGAGAATTTTTCCCGACTCGGGGGATGCCAGTAGCGTCAGCATTACCAGTTCAAGAACACCCACACCCCCGGGGACATGCGACAGCACGACCGTTACGGTGGCCATCAGGAAGATTCCCAGAAACTCACCGTAACCAATGGTCAGGTCAGGAGCCAGCAGCGTGTATAGAATGAACGCAACCAGAATCAGATCGATGGCAGAGACTGCCAGTTGCAGTAATGTCATCCCCGTGCCGGGAAGCTTTAGTTCGATTCCTTTGACGTTGATTGGTTTCGTTCGAATCAAAGTCAACGAAGTGTAACAGGCGGCCACAGCCAGCAGGATATATCCAACAGGCTGCACGTTATCAAAGGGGAAGTGGAGAGAGGCTGGGATTGGAAACGGGTGAGAAATGAAGATGATTCCAGCTAAGGCAAACACACCAATCCAGTAGGTGGTACCCAGCATGATGACCAGTTGCAGAATTTCGACCGCGGAAAGTCCCCAGGCGGAATAGAGGCGATAGCGGACCGAAGTGCCTCCCAGAACGGCACCGAAGTTATAGCTGGTGACGAAACCGGTAAACGAAGCGAGCGAGATTTTTCCCAGGGGGAGTGGGTGCTGTATCGCACGGACAGCGAGATAGTCATAACCGATCAGAACCAGGTAATTAAGAACCGTCAGCCCGCCGGCCGCCCAGAGTCGCCAGGCCGGGATATGGGAAATGGCGTTACGAATATCATGAATGTTGTAATGCTTCAGTTCCCGTGACAGCAGCCAGATTGCTCCCATGAAAACTGCAATGACAGCCAGGGGAGCAAGTTGTTTAAGACGATGAAGCATCAATGATTCTTAATAACAAAAGTGCTGAAGGCTCTGAAGTAACAAATTCGGGTTCACTGATGTGTGTCTGCAGGACTGATATCCTGACTGTGGTCAGTGAGAAAGAGAACAGTCATCGATTGAATTCGTCAACAATGTTTCGAATTCGTTAGTTAATCATTCGAGAATCAGGTAGTCGATCAAATGTTGGTCCCGTTACGTTAAACAGCTCATGAATTTTCTGAAACAGATCATAAATTATACGTGCAATATTGAATAGACAGGAATAGAATAAAAGCACGGGCTGTGGCTTCTGGAGCAGTCTGTCGACTCTCTCACAACGCAAGCGAATTTCACACCATATCTGAAAGATGTCTGAATGAATCTTTTACAGCGATTGACCCGATCTGGTCTCACCGTGTCTGCTTTCTCATTGTTTTTT